>JAFSUD010000016.1 GCA_017445405.1 Synergistaceae bacterium | reverse complement strand
GGGTGGCGGGGGTTGGCGGGCGGGAGGTTGGACGCAGGTCGCGTAAGCGCACGCAGTTTGGTATACCGAGCGGACAACCTTTTACAGCGCGGGCACTCTCAAGACATGCTAAACAACACAGCCAGTACCGCAAGATAACTACGTCTTTATAATACGCTGTGATGCTGACGGGTTCATTCAGCACACGAAAGGAGAAATTATGCTTACTGTTAATGATGTCAAGTTCAACAATGACGGGCTTATCCCGGCAATCGCTGTTGATGATGATTCCGGTGAAGTACTCATGCTCGCATACATGAATGCTGAGAGCCTGAAAATTACTCTGGAAAAGAAGCTGGCGTGTTTCTGGAGTCGCTCGCGCAAAGAGTTGTGGCTCAAGGGAGCGACGAGCGGAAATTACCTGCACGTCAAGGAGATAGTTGCTGACTGCGACAGAGATACCCTTCTGCTCTATGTCAAGCCGGACGGCCCGGCATGTCATCTCGGCAACACTTCATGCTTCGTAGATGACCTCATGTCCCGTGAAGAGAAACAGCACGAACGCTTCACGCTCTGTGGGTTAATGGAACTCATCAAGGGCAGGAAGTCAGAGAAGGTTGAAGGCTCGTACACGTCCTACCTGTTCGAGAAGGGACTCGATAAGATTCTCAAGAAGGTAGGCGAGGAGAGCACAGAAGTAGTCATCGCGGCCAAGAACGACAAGAAAGAGGCAGTCTACGAAATTTCCGACCTGATTTATCATTTGATGGTGCTAATGGCAGAAATGGGAATAGACATCAAAGATATTATTCTGGAGCTTGCCTCGCGTCATGTAATCGATAAGAAGGTCAAGCAGGAGAAGATGACGCAGTGATACTCTCAGACTTCCACGTTCACACTACTTACTGCGACGGCAGAGACTCTCCCGAAGACATTGTGCGTGAGGCTCTCAGGCTCGGCATGAGGAGACTCGGCTTCTCCGGACATTCCTACACGCCGTTCGACGAAGAACCCTGCATGTCTCCAGAAGGCACGCAAGACTACATAGCGGAGATTCACCGCCTCAGGGACAAGTACAGAGGGCAGATAGATATTCTCTGCGGTACGGAGTGCGATTACTACTCGGAGATTGAGGCCGGAAAATATGATTACGTTATAGGCTCGGTGCACTACATCAACTGCGGAGGAGTCTTCAGGCATGTTGACAATACACCTGAGATGCTGCAGGACGCAATAAATGAAGCTTTCGGCGGTGATGCTTATGCTCTCGTAGAACACTATTACTCCCTAGTCGCTGATGTTGTGAGGAAGACTAACGCCGACGTAATCGGGCACTTTGACCTTATCCTCAAGCTCAACACCGATAACCGATTCTTTGACGAGGATAACCCGCGCTACATTGCTGCTGCGGAGTCTGCACTTGATGTACTGCTCAAGACAGGAAAGCCCTTCGAGATTAACACCGGCGCAGTCTCGAAAGGCTACCGTGATTTCCCCTACCCCTCATTGCGGAATCTGAAGTACATTGCGGCTCATGGAGGCAGCGTTATTCTCTCGAGCGACTCGCACCGCAAGGAGACTCTAATGTACGATTTTGTCAAGTATGAATCTCTGGCGCGTTCTCTTGGCCTGAAGGTGTGCGAGCTGTGATGATTTACTTCATTGGTGCAGGGCCGGGATCTGTCGACCTAATCACGGTTAGAGGTGCGGAGCTTTTGTCAAGGGCAGGAATCATTATTTATGCAGGCTCGTTAGTCAACCCCGAGCTTGTGAAGAAGTATGCCCGTGAAGACTGCAGAGTCTATGACAGTGCAAGCATGACCCTTGACGAAATAATCGCAGTCCTAGTTGATGGGCATAACAGCGGGATTCTGACTGTCAGGCTGCATTCAGGAGACCCCGCGCTCTACGGAGCAGTGCGCGAGCAGTTCGAGGCTTTGAGAGAGAGAGGTATACCCTTCGAGGTTGTGCCGGGAGTGAGTTCGCTGTTTGCTGCATCGGCTGCACTGAAGACCGAGTACATGATACCCGGCCAAGTTCAGACTCTCGTGATTTCACGGGTCGCAGGGAGGACTCCCGCTCCCGAAGGCGAGTCTGCCGCGCTGTTCCTGTCTGCAGGAATGCTCGAGTCCGCGTGTCATGAACTCATAGCACGAGGCTTCACTCCAGATACTCCCGCTGCTCTCGTCTATCGTGCATCCTGGCCGGACGAGAGAGTCATTCATGGGACACTCGAGACTCTCCCCGAGCTTGCACAGGGCATCACGAAGAGTGCGATCATTCTCGCAGGAGACTTCCTGAACACGGAGATACACTCAGCCTCTCATCTCTACAGCAAAGATTTCACCCATGAATACCGCAATAGCAGCCTTCACGAATAAGGGCATAGCTTTAGCTCAGAGACTCAAAGAATACCTTGACGCAGGAGTCTTTGTGCCGGAGAGACTCGCTCATGACGGACTCGGGGTAATCTCGCCTTCTCTCAGCGAGTGGACGGGTAAAGTCTTTCACGAGGTCAGCGCGTTAATCTTCATAGGCGCATGCGGAATAGCTGTGCGTGCAGTTGCCTCACACGTCGAGTCTAAGCTCTCTGATCCTGCAGTCATCGTGATTGACGAGGCCGGAAAATTCGTGATACCCATTCTCTCAGGACACATAGGCGGAGCTAATGAGCTTGCGCGTAAGATTGCTTGCTGTCTTCATGCTCAGGCAGTAATTACTACGGCAACAGACATAAATAACCTTCCTGCTGTCGATGAATGGGCAGTGAAGAATAACTGCGCAATTGAGAATCCCGAAGCCATAAAGAGAGTATCCGGAGCATTGCTTGAGGGATGGGCTGTGCCTACGGCGTGCTGCGCGGCCGGCGTTGCTGTTACGTGTGAGGAGATAGCTGCTCCGTTCCCTGTTACGCTGTGGCTCAGGCCGAGAGTTCTAGTTCTCGGTGCAGGGTGCAACAGAGGAGTGAATCCTGCAGAGTTCGAGTCGTGTGCTATGGATTTCCTGAAGGGGGCGGGAGTTAGCGTGCTTAGTCTTAAGGCTCTTGCATCTATTGACATCAAGAAAAGTGAACCGGCATTAGTGAGCTTTGCTGAGAGGCACAATATACCCTTCATGACGTTTGCAGCAAATGAGCTTCAGGCTGTGCAGGGAAAGTTTACGGGGTCGGAGCAGGTCAGGAAGTTCACGGGAACTGATAACGTGTGCGAGAGGGCGAGTGTGCTTGCTGCAGGAGAAGGAGCTGTGCTTATGAGGAGCAAGTGTGTGTATGACGGGATAACGTTTGCGCTTTCAAGATGCGCTATAATGACCGGCAAGGAGTGAAATACTATGACTATCATGAAAGTGTACAATGAACATGACAATGATATTATCCCCGCAAGAAATAGAACGTGAAAGTATGCGCATAATCCATGACGCTATAGGCGAGTATTCCGGCTCTGCTGAGAATCTGCCCGTCATCATGAGGGTGATTCATGCTACTGCGGACTTCGACTTCAGCCGGACGCTCCACTTTTCCGACGGAGCAGTCATCAAGGCACGCACAGCCCTCAATTCAGGCACTCCCATAATCACAGATACCCTCATGCTCGCTGCAGGAATCACCAAGCGTTTCGGCACAAAGATAATCTGCCGTATCTCAGACTCCGAGACTCTCGAACAGGCCAAGACACGAGGCATCACCCGGGCAGTCATCAACATAGAACGCTGCGTAAGTGAGTACCCCGAAGCAATATACGCTCTCGGCAATGCTCCTACCGGATTAATCCGGCTCTGCGAACTCATACGCGAGGGCAAAGCTAATCCCGCTCTCGTCGTCGGCGTACCTGTCGGCTTCGTGAACGTCATCGAGGCCAAGAACATGCTCGCCTCCCTCACAAACACTCCCCGCATAATCGCTTACGGCAACAAGGGCGGAACTACTGCAGCGTGCGCAATCATCAACGCCATACTCTACGGCCTAACGCCGCCAGATGTGTAATGCGTCAGTCTTTGCCCTGTGCTTCTCTGAAGGAGTCATCTTCCCGTAATTCTCAGCTATTGCGCTCATCCACGGGCCGTAAACAGGATTCGGAAGCACTATGTACTTTCTGCCGAACAATGCCTGATTCTCGTCGGCTGTTTCGTTGCGAGAGTCCTTGTCCCTGCCGTATATCTCAATCGGGAAATCATGCGCCGTGTCTCCCAAATACACTACTACGTCGTAATCACTCTCAATCCTGCTGAAACGCGAGTCCTTGCTGCCCTCTCCATCTTTCAGAACAACGTGCTTCATGTCAATCTGCGGAAAGCCCATAGATTCCATGTTGCGCATCGTGTCTTCACGCATAGCTTCTTCCCTGTTAGTTACGTAGAAGATGTCAACGCTGAGTGCATCAACTGCCTTCAGGAACTCCTCCGCTCCCGGCATAGCTTCAGCTTCACGGGCCTTCACCCACGCAGATAACATCCCCGAGCCTGAAGAGTCAGTGCCAATAATTCCCGCAAACGCTGAAATGTTGTCTATCACTGTCTCGTCGCAGTCAAGCACTATCGCTAAAGGCTTATCCTCACTGCTGAGATTCTCCGCTGCCGTGATGACCTGCTCAAGTGCCGTGTTGTAGGCCTGATAGCATAACGCCCTGTACTCCGCAGAAGTCTGCACCCATAAGACCGCATTAACCATCTCGTTATTGATGTCCCTCTGTGTTACCGGCAACGCTCCCTGAAAATGCGCAACTGCAAGCAGAGCAAGGGTGGCTCCTGCAATAAAGCTGATAATCGATTTCTTCATGACTGCCTCCTGAAATTATGGATGAGTGAATTATAATGCATGTCATGAATCAATTACGTACAGGAATAACAACAGGGACATGTGCTGCCGGAGCTGCTAAGGCTTCTGCGCTGCACTTGGCCGGGCTGGAATGTGAACGTGTGAGCGTCTGCAATCTTGAGGGGCGTGAATTTGCGTTAGACGTTTTCCGTGAAGGAGAGTGCTTCGGAGTCGTCAAGTACTCCGGCGATGACAGAGCAGACATCACGGACGGAGTAAAGGTGCTCGCCCGAGTCGAGTCTCTCGGCACAGGAGACAGCATCACGTTCTGTGCAGGAGAAGGAGTCGGAACCGCGACTCTTCCCGGCCTGAAGGTTGCACCCGGAGAGCCAGCCATTAATCCAGTCCCGCGAGAGATGATTACCCGTGCTGTCCGTGAAGTATTGCCCGGTGTGTCGGTGAGAGTAACTCTCTCGATTCCCGGAGGACGCGAGCTTGCACGCAGAACCTTCAACCCCAGACTCGGAATCATCGGAGGACTCTCCATTCTCGGCACTACCGGCATCGTCAAGCCCATGAACGAACAGGCATTACTAGACTCCCTGACTCTCGAACTCTCCATGATTCACGCTCTGGGATTCCGTGAGGTCTACATCACGTTTGCTGCAACAGGCGAGAAGTTCACACGCAAGCTGTTCAACGTTCGGGGACGCAATGTCATTCAGTGCGGAAATTATCCCGGCCATGTCCTCGACGAGTGCGCAAAGTTAGGCTTCTCTCACGCAACACTCTGCGGGCATCCGGGAAAACTCCTCAAAGTTGCAGGAGGGAGCTTCTGCACTCACAGCAGAGTCTCGGGAGGCGGACTCGAGTCTCTCTGTGCACAGCTCGCAATTCTCGGCGCGAGTCCAGAACTCGTGAGGAAGGTTTACCGCTCTAACACCTCGCGTGAGGCAATAGACATCGTGAGACGTGAAGGCTTCAGCTTGGTGTGGAGTGTGCTTGCAGAGATAGTATCCCGCAAGTGCAGGGAGAGAGTGAATGACAGCCTGAGAGTGAGCGCAGTGTTCGCCGACGGAGAAGGCCAGGTGCTGGGAGGTTATCATGATGAATGAGTTAGTTGTTGCAGGAGCAGGAGTCGGGAGTCTCTCTGATGAAGTCAGAGATGCAGTCTCGAAAGCGGACATTATTTGTGCGTCGGAACGTTTCAGGAATCTTGTCCCTGAAGGCAAGAGATATATTCCTCTCAGAAACATAGATGCTGCTCTTGACGCTATAGCCAACGAGTCCGGCCGGGCAGTTATCCTCGTCTCAGGAGATCCCGGAGTCTACAGTCTGCTTCCTCTCGTTAAGAGACGTTTTCAGAATGTGAGAGTCCTTCCCGGAGTCAGCTCCCTGCAAGTGTTGTGTGCTTATGCCGGAGAGTCATGGAGTGATGCGGTTATCCTCTCAGGGCACGGCCGAGTCCTCAACGTCGGGCGTTTTCTGAATCTCGTTGAGCGTAACAGGCTCGTTATCCTCTTCTGCGACAGTCATAATTCCCCGCAATGGGCGTGTGAGAAGCTGGCGGAAATATCTACCCCCCTGTTTCCCCCCTTGTCATGGGGGACTGCCTCCTCTCCTGCAAAGGGGAGGCCGGAAGGGGTCTACTGCGTAAGCTCTGGCGTTAATGTCGTTATCGGCGAGAACTTAGGCAGCGACTCGGAACGCATACTTTCAGGAAATCCAGAAGACTTTGCGAATCATGAATCACCTGAACTGTCGCTGATGCTCGTGCGGAACTCCTCGCCCTTCGTGCCCGTCAACACTCACCCGAGAGACAGCGAGTTTGTGAGGGCTGAAGGAGTCGTGATGACCAGCGAATCAGTGAGAGCAGTAATTCTTGCGAGGCTGAACATGAGGAGGGATTCTGTCCTGTGGGACATCGGAGCAGGGACAGGGAGCATAAGCGTTTGCGCAGGACTCGAGTCGCCGGAGTCGGAGATTCACGCTGTGGAGTGCAGGCCCGAAGCCGTGAAGGTTATTGCTCAGAACGCCGCGAAATTTCACCTCCACAGCATAGCAATCCATGAAGGCCGTGCGCTTGATGTCGTGAGTAAACTTCCTGTGCCTTCACACGTATTCATCGGAGGGAGCGGAGGAGAATTAGCCGGAATCCTTGAGCACATTGCGGGACTGCGTGAGAGCGTGAAGGTTGTAGCTGCGTGCGTGACTCTCGAGACATTCACCGCAGCGCACACAATAATGAAAGACTGGAGAGACTTTGAGGCGTTGCAGGTGAGCGTGAGCGAGTCAAAGAGTGTGAGCGAGTTATCTACCCTCATGAGTCCCAGATGCCCCGTCGTGATTCTCTCTGCATTGAGTGAACAAAAGTTTAGTGCTTGCAAGAAATTTACACGCTGAGATTTTGCGCTATAATATGCCCCATTCATCAACACATCATATTTTTACGACGGAGGAAGCAATACTCATGAAGAAACTTATTTTTACTCTTATGCTCTTAGTGTTCACTGCAGGTACATGCTTTGCGGATGGCCTCAACATCTCCAAGCCCGGCGATTTCGTGAACTACAAGATAGGCACTCAGAGAGGCACAATCGCAGAGGGCATAGCTAAGAATATGCTCGGCGACAAGGCGAAAGACCAGCTCACAACATACGAGAAGGCAACGGACGTAATCCAGGCCCTCAAGGTCGGCAAGATTCAGGGCGCAATCATGGACGAAGCTCCGGCGAAACAGTTCGTCAAGAATGATCCCGAAGTCCTAACGATACTTCCTGAGGCTCTGACGGTCGAGGAGTACGCAATAGGCTTCAAGCAGGGCAACAAAGAATTAGTTGACGCGGTGAATAAGGCACTTGCTGAGATTAAGGCTGACGGCTCGCTCGAGGCAATCATGCTCAAGTACAAGGAAGACCCGACTGCGGCCAAGCCCGAAGATATCGACCTCAACAAGGGAGCAGAGGGCGGGAAACTCTACGTCGGCACAGAGTCAGGATTTCCCCCTTACGACATCAAGGTCGGCGACGGCTACACGGGCATTGATATTGAGATGTGTGCGCTGATTGCTAAGAAGCTCGGCAAGGAACTTGTGATCATCGCTTACCCGTTCGACTCGCTGTTCATGGCGGTGAACTCAGGCAAGGTTGATATGATCTGCGCAGGTATCACGGTGAATGAGGAGCGGAAGATGTTCACGGACTTTTCTGACCCTTACGAGAACGCAGCGCAGGTAGCTGTAGTGCTGACGAAGGACTACAAAGCAGAGTAAGCGAACCAGAAATTAATAATGTCCCCTCAGTGTGATGCTGGGGGGATTTTTTCGTAATGGCTATTCTTCCTCCTCCTCATAAGGGCCGTAGTACCTCTCCCACAGCTCAAGATTCGTGTAGCTGTTCATGTACTCTTTGCAGCCGGTCAATTTCTTGTACATGTACATCAAAGATATTGCTACGTCTTCGTCATTGTATCCTCTCATCCTCCGCTGCCTCAGTCCTTAATCGGTGCAGGCCTCCCGAACAAATACCCCTGCGCCAAATCGCATCCCGCATTCTTCAGGAACTCCAGCTGCTCCTTCGTCTCCACTCCCTTGGACAATGCAGCTATCCCCAGCTTCTTCGCCATCTCGATTATTGACGACACTATGATTATCGCCCGCCCGTCATCAATTGACCTTATCATGTCCATATCAATTTTCAGGCCGTCAAGCGCAAAATCCTTCAGCACCTTCAACGACGAATACCCCGCTCCGAAAGCATCCATCCACACATTGAAGCCGTGCTCCCTGAGTCTCGCTGCCTCGTGCTTCATGGCCTCCATGTCTACCGCAATGAGGCTCTCCGTCAGCTCAAACCTCAGCATGTCCTGCGGAATCCCGAACTCCTTCACTGCGTCATCAATCACCCTCACAATGTCCGTAAGCTCAAAGTCCAGACGCGACAGGTTCAGCGACACAGGAATCATCTCTGCGCCGTTGGTCATTCTGCGCTTTATCTCCTCACATACTGTTCTTACTACGAAGCTGTCGAGCTTGTGAATCATGTGATGCTCCTCTAGGACGTAGAGGAAATTTGCGGGAGACAGCCTGCCGTACTCTTTATCGTCCCAGCGCGTGAGTGCCTCGTAGGATGATAATTTCCCTGTCGCAACGTCAACCACTGGCTGGAAGTAGACCTTGATGCTCCCGTCAGTTAATGCGCTCTGGAATGTCTCCAGTATGTGTTCCTGAAGGTGAACTATCTCGTCCATCTTGCCGTCGTAATACTGAACCGTCGTCCCGTATTCGCGCTTGATGCTCTCACATGCGAGGCGCGCACAGTCTACTACCATGCCTATATCTGCTCCCGAGTCCTTGATGGCGTAGATTCCGGCCTTCATCTCGACGATGACTCCTCTGCGTATGTTGTTGACGCGGACGCTCATGCGGGTAATCTTCTCGCGCAAGTCTTCCTGTGCAGTGATGACGGCGAAGTGATCCTCCTCAAAGCGCGACACTATGCCGTAGGGGAAAGTCTCCTGCAGGATTCGGCCGAGCGATCGGAGCATCCGGTCTCCTCCTGAGAAGCCGTAAGTCTCGTTGTAGGTGTGGAAGTTGCGGATGTTGAAGTATATGCAGCTCGGGGACTTGCCGTCATGAAGGAACTTTGCGATTACGTCGGGAGCTTTGGCCTTGAAGTACTTCATGTTGGCTAAACCTGTAAGGTCGTCAGTGTTGTGCTCCTGAGGCTCGGGGATGACCTGGCCGGATATATCGGTGAGCTGTTCGCGCAGGTCCATATCGTGAAGGTAGACGTAGTAAATATCTCCTAATTCTTCATCGTGCACGAAATGCCCCCAGTCCTCTACGCGCTTGATGCGTCCGTTCTTGGTGATGATGCGGTAAGTTACGTAATCGTAGCCTCCGGTTGCGGCGATCTGTTCCTTGATGATTGAGCTTATCTCCTCCACGTCTTCGGGGTATACGACGTTGGCGAAGCTCCCTCCTGTGAAGCGCATGAAGTCCTGAACAGAGTCGCACTCGAAGATGTTAATGATGTCGTCGCTGACAAAGATAATGTCTTCTGATTCGTTAGCCCTGTAGACGAGGAGAGTCCCCGGCAGGTTTGCGGCAAGTTTGGTTATCGTTATGCTGTCATTATCGCTGAACATTTATGTGTTGATTCCTCCGTTAATGTCCGTGCCTTAAGAGTCCCGGCAGACAAAGCGTCCCCGAAATATTCACGGCAAGTTTGGTTATCGTCAATGTTGTACGCATAGTTATTCCTGTTCTCTGACCTTGAGCTTCTCGGGAAGGTATCTAGCAATAATCTTCCTGAGCGCGTCAGACTTAATAGGCTTCGGCAGGTAGTCATTGAACCCGTAAGAGATGTATTCCTCACGAAGGCCAGTCCCGGAGTTCGCGGTCAGTGCAATGTACGCTGAGAGTCTCGACGGCCCGTCAATGTCCTGCGCACGCTTCAGAGTCTCGACTCCGTCAATGCCGGGCATCTTGTGGTCAAGAAACACTATGTCGTAATGCTCGCGCTTCAGAAGGTCTAAGGCCTCTTCTCCGCTCTCCGCAGTCGTTATCTCTGCCTCTGTTTCCTTCAGCATTCCCTTCGCAACTACCAGATTCACGGGCGTATCGTCAACGATGAGTATTCTTGCGTCCGGGCATGTGAACGGCCTCGCGTCCTCCTGCACTGCTGACTCTGCGGGCTTCTTCTGAGACGCATATTCGCCTATCGTCCCGCTGAAGCCTTCCTGCGCAAGCTGCTGCGTTATCTCGAACGTGAACGTGCTCCCCTTGCCGTACTCACTCTGTACCCTGATAGTTCCGCCCATGAGTTCGAGCAAGTACCTCACGAGAGTCAGCCCGAGTCCTGCTCCCTGTATGCTCTGTGTTTCAGCAAGATTGACTCTCTCGAACGATCCGAAGAGTTTCGTCAAGTCATCCTGCCTGATGCCTATTCCTGTATCTATCACGGAAATTGTCAGCTTCACCCGTTCATGAGGCTTCATTCTGCCCTTGACGCTCAGGGTTATTCTCCCCTCGTCAGTGTACTTGACTGCGTTATCTACTAAATTCATAAGCACCTGCCTGATGTGGTCTTCATCTCCGTACAAATGCTCCGGCAAGTCTTTATCTACGTCGAGCACGAACTCCAAGCCCTTCTCATTGACGGCCTCAAAGCTGCCTTCCTCTATGTCCTTGAGCATGTGCCAGATGTGATAGTCCGCGTTGTAGAGTTCCATTTTTCCGGACTCTATCTTCGAGATGTCGAGTATGTTGTTGATGATGGATAGCAGATGATTTCCTGCCTTCCTGATGTCGAGCGAGGCTTGGCGGATTTCGGGGTCTTTGCTCTCCTTGAGGATCATTTCGTTCATCCCGAGTATTGCGTTCATGGGAGTGCGGATCTCGTGCGAGGTGTTCGCGAGGAAATCGCTTTTGGCTCTGTTGGCTGCGTTAGTCATCCGTGTAGACTGCTCGGCCCGGATTCTGGACTCCTCTAACTCCTTCTCGACGGTGAGCATTCTTCTGTAGGACGGAGCTTCATAGTAGAAGAACGTAACGAACACGACGACAGCCTGCACAGCGTAAGTGATGAGGATTGTGCGCACGATCATGTACTGTGTGATGTAAGCAGCGATCAGGACAACGCCGAGAATGTTCATCACCATGTACTGGGACTTTGCGGGGTAATACTCTTTGTGAGTAACCTGCAGCCAGCACGCCATAGCAATAAAGTAGAAGACGTAGACGCTCCTCCAGAGTGTGTTGTAAGGCCCTCTGACGAGTCCGCCGTCCATCGGGACAGTGAAGAAGAATCCCGAGAGACCCGGCACTAGATTCAGAGCGAGCACCACGAAGCTGGAGGCCAGAAGTATCCGGTTGAACGAGTCGAACTTGGGGGTGTCTGCCTGAACGTAAGCCTCGACGTAGCGCATGAGGTGATACGAGTTGATGTACACGGCAGCGTAGTAGATAGTTCTCACTGTGAGGTTCAGGTAGTGAGAATGACTCCAGCCGTCAACGAGCATAGTAGATGTAACCTCAAGCAGAGTCGCAATGAATGTTGACAGCGCGAGCAGACGGAATCTCGCATTGACCTCTTCATTGGTGCTGTACTTCACAAACAGGAACGCAGCCAAGACTCCCAAGAACGGAAGCATCGTCGCCTCAATCCATACATTAAAACCGTAAGTCAGCATTAAT
>JAFSUD010000015.1 GCA_017445405.1 Synergistaceae bacterium | reverse complement strand
GCGGAGTTGAAGGCTGGAATTTGCTTGCGGACGAACTGAACGACGGCGAGAGTTACAGCGGAAAGAAATTCACCCTTGAAGGTAATCTCGAAGTAACGACGATGCTCGGAATGAACGGGACGGGATTTGCAGGGACGTTTTATGGTAACGGCAAGACGCTGACGGTGAATTACGATTCAGACTTAGAATACAGCGCACCATTCGTTTACGTGAACGGGGGAACGATAAAGGATTTGACGGTTTCGGGAACGATCACGGCAGGCGGGCAGTATGTCGGCGGAATAGTCGGGCAGTCGAGCGGAGAGACGACAATCGAAGCATGTAATTTTGTCGGAAAACTGCTTACGACGAATGCGAGCGTTACAATCGGAGGCGGATTTGTAGCGGAGAATAACGGAACGTTGACGATAAGCAATAGCCTTTATGCACCTGCTACTATTGAGACGGGCGAAAATGAACCCAGCGCAGAAGGTACAGCGACATTCTTACGGAACACCGAAGGCCACACGAGCGACATCACGAACAGCTACTACACGCTACCACTCGGCACAGCTCAGGGCAAGCATGGCTACACGGTTACTGCTGATGAGGGCATAACGGTTGCCCTTGCTGAGAACAGCACGAACGGCCTGACTTATGACGGGACAATTTACGCCGGAAGCGGAGAGACTGTGAGTCTGGCAATCAGCGGAGGTGATACTCCTGAAAACGGCTACACCTTCAAGGGCTACAAGGCGAGTGCTGGAATGTTGACGCAATCGGGCGAGGCATATTCCCTGACGATGCCAGCAGGAAATGTAACGATAAGCGCGGAATTTGTGGAGAATATCAGCTACAAGGACGCGAACGGACAGGACGCAACGGCCAGCGATTACACGGTACTCACATCGAGCATGACGAACCTGACCGCAGGGACGTATGTAGTGAAGGAGAACGTAACCGTAAGTGCGCTGACATTAGCGGGCGATGTGAATCTGATACTCTGCGATGGAGCGACACTGAGCGTTGAGGGAGAAGTCAACGGAGCGAACTCACTTGTGATTTACGGTCAGACCAACGGAACGGGAAAACTCACAGCCACGAATATCACCCTTACAGATAATAAAAATTTATCTGTTTACGGCGGAACTCTGACAGTGGGGACGATTAGCGTTGCAGGTACGGTTACGGTGAAAAATGCTACGGTCAACAATGAGGCTTATGACGCAAACGGAGACAGCACAACGAGCTACACGGTAACGTTTGATTCCAAAGGTGGAAGTGCTGTTGCTTCCCAGACGCTGAAATTCAAGTACGGCGAAACCGTAAAGGCAACGAAACCAGCAGCCCCGACACGAGCGAACTACGATTTTGTGGAGTGGCAGTTAAACGGAACGGCCTACGATTTCAACACGGCGGTAACGGGCAACATAACGCTGACGGCAAAATGGACAGCCACTGAATACACAATCACCTACAACGGAACAGACGGAGCGACGTTCACGACAGCTAACCCGACGAAGTACACGGTAGAGACAGCGACCTTCACGCTTACGAATCCCACGAAGAACGGCTATACGTTCAAGGGCTGGACAGGAACAGGCATTACTGGAACTTCTGAGACCGTAACAATAACAAAAGGCTCAACAGGCGACCGCACTTATACGGCGACGTGGACACCAAAAGGCGGAAAGTCGCAAGAGGATGACCCCAGCAGGCCGACGTTCAGGTCTCACTCGCTGATACTTGAGGGCGAAATCGGAGTGAATTTCTACATGAACCTGCCTTCTTTAAGCGGTGTTGACTATGACGATCACGACAAATGCTACATGGAGTTTGACATCAATGGGGACAAGTCGAACGCGCTCAAGTACAAGGACGCGAATATCAGCTACACCGAGAACGGGAAGACATATTACGGTTTCAGGTGTTATATATCGTCCGTACAGATGGCCGAGACGATAACGGCAGTCCTGCATTATGGAGACAATTTGACGGTCTCACAGGATTACTCGGTGCAGGAATACCTTGACGCAATACTTGATGGAGATTTCTCTGGAGCGGCGAAAGACTTAATGATAGCTATTCAGAACTACGGGTATTACGCACAGCAGATGCTCTCGAAGGCGAACAACTGGACGATAGGCGACAAGTACGCGGCAATAGAACGAGCCAGCCAGTCGGATTATGATGCTACAGAAATAGCAAGGGCGAGGGAGAACACGGCGCAGTATGCAATTTCCAGAGATGTAGGAAGCTCACAGATTCAGGAAGTGCAGTACAGCCTTTTACTTGACTCAAAGACAACGATAAACTTATATCTTGAGGTGAAGGAAGGCTATACGGGAACGGTAACAGCGACTCTTGACGGAGGAACTGCGAACGTAGCGACGAAACTCTCAAGCAAGGAATATCTTGTACAGATTAGGAACATTCCCGCGCATGAACTTTCCACGATACACACAATACAAGTAACAGCCGGAGACAGTTTTACTGTGAAAGTAGCGGCATTATCGTATGTGTACACGGTGCTTAATTCGACGGCAGAGAAGATAGGCGGAGTAGACATAGCGACCATGAGGAACGGAGTAACCGCGTTATATGAATACTATGATTCGGCAATGACGTATGCTGGGCGCAACTAGAGGAGGTGATGGACATGGAGCAGAAGTCGGAATACAAGAGTCTCGAAATCGAGTTAATAGACTACGAGTATGAAGACGTAATAACGACAAGCGACATAGAGACACCCAGAGATTAGCCTAAAAAATTTGCAGGGTGAGGAGCAATCTTAGCCCTGCATTTTTTGTTACAATGGAGCATGAATGATGATGATAATCTTTACTTTTCAGACCACCTTTCCAGAGCTTTAAAGCTCGCACAAACAGCCGCGCTCGAAGAATTAAGATAAGCTGTCAAGTAAGGCATGAACTTCAACGTTCAGAGAGAACCTAATTTTGATAATGAAAGTCCGGATTCAGAGATGGAAGCAGATTATAGAGTTGTGAATATTGTTCTTTATGCTGGAGCTGACAAGGGAATCCTCAAATTCGAGTGGAAAAACGCTCTGGACTATGCCATGATGCTGCCGAAGACTACTAGCCCTAACTCCAAAGTCGCCAATGGTAGCGAGCTTGCGAGCACGCCGTAATGCATTGCAAGCATTATCTAGTTAAGCCCCGCAGACACAGTAACAGGAATAGCTATCACTGGAATTATCGCGAGGCATGGAATCGAGCCTAGCTCAATGCCGCTGAGGATTGCCCCTATAATGAAGAACACCACAGGAATCAGGTGTACGCGTTTTCCGGTAGCATAGCACGCACGCAGAGCACGAGGCCGAGCAGCTTTTTCGTGAGAAGCTCGAGCGTTCCGTTGACCTTAACAATGCGCTGTTCCGTCGTCCTTAACAATGCGCTGTTCCGTCGTCCTGCATCATACATACGCAATCATGTTGTTACTCTCCTTTCGTCTTGATGCCCATCGCTGATAACTGCTTCTTGATGTGCCTTAGCTGTCCGCCGTCAAGCGAGACCATGACCTACGACTCCGTCATGTCCGGCCTGACCGTGAACTCAAAATCTTTGTCCATGTCCCTCACCTTAACGCGGCCTGTCTTTATCTGCTCAGGGAAGCTCAGAATCTCCAGAGTGTCGCCCTGCCCGAGCCTGTCGTAGTTCGCAGGGTTCTCAAACAGCATAGGGACTATTCCATGATTCACTAAGTTGCCTTTGTGGATTCTCGCAATGCTCTTAGCTATCACGCACTTCACGCCCAGAAACATCGGGTTAATTGCTGCGTGCTCGCGTGATGATCCCTGACCGTAATTCTCGCCTCCGACAATAATGCTCTTCCCGAGAGTCCCCGCTCTCTCCGCAAAATCAGGGTCTTACCTGCTGTCATTTACGGGGTACTCTTCCGGCTCGTGAATGTCAGCAAGTATCTTCAAGTCCCCGCCGAGAATGTCCTCTGCACTTGCGAACGTTCCCGTTATTGCTGCCGCTGCTGCCGACTCGGGACTCACAAGGTAGACCTCTGCGTTAGGATTGCCGCTCCTGCCCTTGAAGTTGCGGTTGGTGGTGCGGACTGCGACTCCATTGGTCGGAGGAGTCCGGCCTATTGCACAGCACGGCCCGCAGGCAAGCTCTAGGAATCTGACTCCCGCATCTAGCATCATCTCGATATATCCATCGCGCAAAAGTTGAGTGTAGATTGACTTTGTGCTCACTGCGCAGGTGCAGCTGACGTTCTCAGCGACATGATGCCCCCTCATGACGAGTACAGCCTTCGCAATGTAGGAGTAGCTCGCATTGGTGCAGCTCCCGATGAACACCTGCTGAACGTTGCGCTGGAGGCTTGACGGGATGAAGTTCTTTCTGCTGTTCAGGGAGCACGCGGTGAGGACGTTCTGCGAGAAGTATTTTCGTGAGCACAGCATAAGGCCCGAAGTAGTGATGGAGTTTCCGAGCAACATAACGTGCTGCAGAATGGCAGCGTCAGTAATGGGAGCAGCGATTATCCCGAGACTGACAGCGGAAATGACGGACGCAGGAAACAAGACGGAGTTATTCTCTCTTGATGATGAGCCTGTAACGTGGGAGGTGAGAGCGTTTTTCAGGAAGGGAGCGTATATCGGCGAGCCTGAACATGAATTAATCACAATGGCCGGAGAAATCTTCAGTGCATAAGAATATCCCTCCCCGTTTCTTGAGGAGGGATCGTGTGTTAGTCCTCGTGATGCTCCAGCGGGATAATCTCCATCCCGTGCTTGCTCCGGTAATCATTCAGTGCCTCGTGAATCGCTTCCTCCGCCAGCACTGAACAATGCATCTTGATGGGCGGGAGTCCGTCCAGAGCCTCAGCTACTGCGCTGTTGGTGAGATTCCATGCGTCCTCTACTGTTCGGCCCTTTATCATCTCGGTAGCCATGCTCGACGACGCAATTGCACTTGCGCACCCGAACGTCTTGAACTTCACATCATCAATAATCTTCGTGTCAGGGTTCACCTTCAGATATATCTTCATGATGTCCCCGCACTTGGGGTTTCCTGCCTCGCCTATTCCGTCTGCGTTCTCTATTTCCCCGACATTGCGCGGGTTGATGAAATGATCCATTACCTTCTGGCTGTAATCCAATGCCATAATTATTACTTCCTTCCTTGTGTTTTGTGGGCGGGAGGGCGGGACTGTTAAACGTGAAGGCCTGCCAAGCGTTTAACAACTAGGACTCTCACTCTTCCCGCAGTTAATCATCATCTACTGCAATCTGCCCTTGATGTAGTCTTCCCACATAGGCCTCTCATTCTCCCGCAGTTAATCATCATCTACTGCAATCTGCCCTTGATGTAGTCTTCCCACAGCGGAGACATTGCACGCCGTCTCGCAACTATCTCCGGCAGAACGTCCAGCACATAATCTATCTGTTCATCCGTCGTGAGCCTGCCTATCGTGAACCTTAACGACCCGTGAGCCATCTCGTGTTTCAGCCCCAGCGACAGCAGCACGTGCGAAGGATCCAGACTCTCCGACGAGCACGCACTCCCCGTTGATGCACTTATCCCTTTAGCGTCAAGGTCGAGCAGCAGAGTCTCCCCCTCTACTCCGATGAAGCTGAAGTTGATATTGTTCGGAAGTCTCAGGTCTCCAGTTGCTCCGTTCAGCTTTGCGTGAGGTATGCGCTCAAGAATCCCCGCAATCAATTTATCCCTGCGCGCCGAGTTAATGGCCTTGTCCTCATCGAGCCGTCCTTTCAGAATCTCCATCGCCTCGCCGAAGCCCACAATGCCCGCAATGTTCTCTGTGCTCGCCCTGTGCCCCTTCTCCTGCGCTCCTCCGTGCACGAAGTTCTCAGGACGGAGTCCCTTCTTCAGGTACAACGCTCCGACTCCTTTAGGCCCGTACATCTTGTGTGCTGACATTGATAGCATGTCTATGTTCATGGCCTTCACGTCAATATTCAGGTGTGCCGCTGCCTGCACCGCATCAGTGTGAAATGGTATTTTGCGCTCACGGCATAACGCACCTATCTCCGCAACAGGCTCTATCGTTCCGACCTCGTTATTCGCGAACATCACGGACACTAACGCCGTCTTGTCAGTGATCGCGTTCCTCACGTCCTCAACGCTGACTCTTCCCTCAGAATCAACTGGCAGATACGTTACATCTACTCCATGATACTTGGTCAGGTACTCGGCTGTGTGAAGTATCGCGTGATGCTCGATGCTCGTCGTGATGAGGTGATTTTTCCCCTTGATGAGTGCTTTCTCGAGCGTGCCCTTCAGTGCCCAGTTGTCGGCCTCTGTCCCTGATCCCGTGAAGAATATCTCTGCAGGGTCTGCGTTCAGGGCATTGGCGACTTGTGAGCGGGCTTTCTCGATTGCTGCTCTGCTCCTGCGTGAAAATGAGTACACGCTCGACGGATTCCCGAACATTTCCCCGAAGTACGGCATCATTGCCTTCAGCACTTCAGGGCTGGTTGGAGTTGTCGCGGTGTGATCCATATATACAAACATTTATAGCTATACCTCCCTTGATCTCAATGCGCGTTCTCTGGCCTCTTCCCGCTCGGGCGAAGAGTTCAGGCTCTCAAGAAGGGTAACTCTCTCGTCAACTATATCTGCAAGCGTAGTAGTCTTCAGAATCTCATCAACAGACCCCTTGACCTTGCGCCACAAACTGAACGTCGGGCAGGTTACGGCATTTTCGCAGCCCTTCTCCGTCTGGCATGACCCGAAGATGAACGGCTCGCCTATTGCCTGCAGAATATCAGCTATGCTTATCTCATCAGCCTTCTTTGCAAGCAGATAGCCTCCCTGCGCTCCCCTGACGCTCTCGAGAAGTCCTCCCGCACGCAATTTCCTGCACAACTGCTCAAGGTAATTGACGGGTATATTCTGGCGGAGTGCTATATCGCTCACGCACACAGGCACAGAGTCATGCGAGTGCGCACACAAGTCTGACATTGCCCGCAGTCCGTAACGTGCTGTTGATGACAGCTTCACTGATTCATTTCTCCCTTCTTGCTTAATCTGGAAATCGCGCAAAGGATATTATATGCAACTTTTTTTGTCAAGATTAACGGCTTGGGTATAATACTCATAAATTCCATTTGAGGAGGCACAGAGCATGAATGACGAGAGGGAGCTTTACGGTTTCACGTGGCCGGGGAAGAGGGAGGCGATTCTTGAGGCGGGGAGGCCGATTGATAAGGTGCTGAGGCCGTGCGTTGAGGAGAGCGAGAATTTTGAGGCGACGGAGAATCTGTACATTGAGGGCGATAACCTGGAGGCGATGAAGATTCTGCAGAGGTCGTACATGCGGAAGGTGAAGATGATCTACATTGACCCTCCCTACAACACCGGGCATGACTTCATCTACAGTGATGACTTTGCGCATGATGAGGAGACAGCGCAGAAGGATTTCGGAATGAATGATGAGGAAGGCACGCGGAATTACACGATGAGGAATTACCGAGAGAACACGAGGGCGAATCCGCGTTATCATTCTGACTGGTGCAGCATGATTTACCCGAGACTGAGGCTTGCGAGTAACCTATTGCGTGATGACGGAGTAATCTTTATCTCCATTGATGACAATGAAGTTGTGAATTTGCGGAAGATATGTGATGAGATTTTCGATGAGAATAACTTTGTCGCAAATCTCGTATGGAAGGGCAGAAGCGGAAGACATGACAGCAAATATCTTGAAGAAATCCATGAATACATATTGTGTTACGCAAAAAATATTGACTTATTCTCAGCGGGCGGAATCATTCAGGAAGGCGGAAACTACCCGAAATATGACGCAGAGAAGCAGAGGTACTACAAGACTCAATTACTCCGTAAATGGGGGTCGAACAGCAGAAGAGAGGACAGACCAAATCTCTATTACCCGATAACCGCGCCGGACGGAAGCGAAATATATCCGATGACTCCGAACGGTGCAGGGCGATGGCGATGGAGCAGGGAGACAATGAACAAAGCACTTCATGACAGATTAGTTGAGTTCGTGAAGGTTAATGATGAGTGGATAGCTTACGAGAAGGTGTACGCACCGGCTGAAGGTGAAAAGCGCGAGAAGAGATTCACAACATGGATTGACGACATTAATAACGGAACGGAGACGTTGAAGCAGTTATTTACGACAACACCATTTGACTACTCAAAATCTCCGAATCTGATTCTGCGTCTGATGAAGATTGCGAACCTCGACTCCGACTCCATCGTCCTCGACTTCTTCGCGGGCTCCTCAACCACAGCCCACGCCGTTATGTCCCTCAACGCCTCCGACTCCGGACACCGCAAATTCATCATGATTCAGCTCCCCGAACCCTGCCCTCCCTCCTCAGAGGCAGCCAAAGCAGGATACTCTACCATCGCACAACTTGGCCGTGAACGCATCCGCAGAGCATCCCGTAAACTCGCTCAGGACTTCCCCCTCACCGCAGGACAGATTGACTCGGGCTTCCGCACACTCAGAGTCGACTCCCCGAACTTCCGCGACGTGTTCATCTCCGCAGACGACATAGACTCACTCGACCTCGACTCCCTCGCCGACAACCTCAAGCCCGATCGCTCACCTCTTGACCTCCTCTTCATGTGCATCACCGACTCGGGACTCCCCCTCTCACTCACTCTCGCCTCAGAGAATTTCAGCGGCTTCACCATTCTCACCTACGGAGACGGAGAAATCATAGCGTGCTTCGACTCCGCACTCACTGAGGAAGTCATAACGCACATCGCAAAACAGAAACCTCAACGCGCAATCTTCAGGGACTCGGCTTTTCAGGATTCGCAAACTAGAATCAACCTCGAACAGATTTTCAGGTATCATTCTCCTGACTCAGACATGCAAATTTTGTGAGGAGGCTTAATTCATGACCATACGTCTGCGATTCAGACATCAGGACTTCCAGCAAAGAGCAGCAGAATCAGTTTGCAGCATCTTCAGCGGACAGCCCTTCAGCTCCATGCAGGACACTTATTCCCTCGAAGGAGAACAGATCGTCATTCCCGAGATACTCTCCATGTGGGGCAACAGTGCTCTCGCTCTCAGTGATGACGAACTGCTCGCAAACCTTCAGGCAGTCCAGAAAGATAACGCCCTCGAAGAATCATCATCGCTTGACGGACACAGCTTCACCGTAGAGATGGAGACAGGCACAGGCAAGACCTACACCTACATCAAGACTATCTACGAGCTGAACAGGTTATACGGCTGGAGCAAGTTTGTTGTTGTTGTGCCGAGCATAGCCATACGCGAAGGAGTGTACAAGACGTTTGCGGTAACGGAAGAACACTTCATGCAGGATTACCATAAACGCGCGGACTACTTCATCTATAACTCTGCAAATCTCTCACGGATAAGGCAGTTCGCAGCTGACAGCGGAATATCCGTGATGATCATCAACTCTCAGGCCTTCAACGCAAGGGACGCTGACACGAGGCGCATAACGCAGGAGATTGACCAGTTCGGGAGCACAAGGCCCATTGACGCAATAGCTGCTGTTCATCCCATAATGATTATTGATGAGCCGCAGTCAGTAGAAGGAGAACGCACAAAGGAGAGCTTGAAGAAGTTTGCGCCGCTTTTCACGCTGAGGTATTCCGCAACGCCGAGAGACTATTACAACCTCGTGTACAGGCTCGACGCACTCGACGCATACAGCCGCCACATCGTTAAGAGCATCAGCGTAACAGGAATCAGCGTGGGGAATTTTTCTGCATCCGGGGGCTATGTCTACCTCAAGGGGATAATCAAGTCCGAGCATGACCCTGTAGCACTGGTTGAGCATGACGCAATGACAGCTTCAGGATTGAGACGAGTAACGCGCAACCTCAAAGAAGGAATGAATCTCTACGAACTTTCCGGAGGCCTCGAGGAGTACAAAGGGGGCTATATCCTGAAGACGATTGACGGGCTGAACATGAACATTGAGTTCTTGAACGGGCTGAAGGTCGGTGCAGGGGAGATCTCCGGCTCTGACGACGAGGAGCAGATCCGGCGCGTGCAGATCCGCGAGACTATCGAGGCACATTTGCGCAAGGAACGCATGCTGTTCTCACGCGGAATCAAAGTGCTGTCGTTATTCTTCATTGACAAAGTAGACAAGTATCGTGTTTACGCAGACGATGAAGCGGTGAACGGAGTGTACGCAAAAATGTTTGAGGAGGAATACGCGGAGGCAGTGAGGAACTTTGAGGCGGGATTGTTTGATGAGAGTTACGCGGGCTATCTCGGGAGCATCACTGCAGACAAGACTCACGCAGGCTATTTCTCCGTCGACAAGAAGAATCACATCACTGACTCGGCCAAGAAGGACGGCACGAGCGACGACGTTTCGGCGTTCGACCTCATCATGAAGGACAGGGAGCGGCTCCTGAGTCTCGGCGAGCCTGTGAGGTTCATCTTCTCGCACTCAGCATTGCGTGAAGGCTGGGACAATCCGAACGTGTTTCAGATATGCGCACTCAGGAACTCATCTAGCGACATCCGGAAGCGTCAGGAAGTCGGAAGAGGCCTGCGTCTTTGCGTGAACCAGAACGGCGAGAGGATAGACAGCGATTTTGCAGGACGTGAATCTGAGGAGATAAATGAACTGACTGTGATAGCCGGAGAGAGTTACGCGGAATTTGCGGGAGGGCTTCAGCAGGAGTTCTCGGAAGTCCTGAAGGGCAGAGCAGGAGAGATAAAGATTGTTGACTCACGCAGCAAGGGCAGAGAGATTCGGCTTAACCGTGAACGCTGGGAGTCTCCGGAATTTCAGGGGATGCTGAGGAAGATAAATCACAGGAGCGTTTACAGGGTTGATTTCACTGATGAGGAATTGGTAAGTGCTTCTGTGAAGGCGATTGATGAACACCTTAACATTTCGCGAAAGATAATCAGCATTGAGAGAGGCGGAATGATTGCGGACAAGGAGGGCGTGAAGTTTGTGAAGGAGGGCAGCCGTGCAGTGAGGGCGGAGTCTCACGGGGGAATAGTGAAGTATGACGTTGTGGGACGGCTCGCAGGGATCACAGGCCTTACACGAAGAGTCATAGTGAAGATTCTGAAGGGGATAGCGCGAGAGAAGCTCGCAATGTTCAGGACGAATCCGGAGATATTTATTGCGGAGACGTCAAGGCTGATAAGTGAACAGAAAGATGCTGTGTCTGTAGGGAAGATAAGCTACACGCTTTTTGATGAGGGCTACAGCAAGATATTTGACGAGTGCATCACTGGATTTGATGCCGACTTGGCCGCGACTCCGAAACACGGGCTGTATGATTATGTTGTGTGCGACTCGGGAGTCGAGAAGAGGTTTGCGTGCGATCTTGACGCGAGCGACGATGCGGAAGTTCACGTGAAGCTGCCTTCGGGATTCAGCATACCCACACCCGGAGGAAGGTATAACCCTGACTGGGCGATTGCGTTTAAGGACGGGACATATTTTGTTGCGGAGACGAAAGGCTCGGACTCGGACTCGCAGCTCAGACTCTCGGAGAGCGCGAAAATTGCGTGTGCAAAGGAATACTTCAGGGCTGCAGGTGTGAAGTACGAGCGTGTGTCGAATTTTGGGCAGGTCATTAATTGCGTGATAGGCTGACTGTGAAGAAATGCAGGACAAGAAGGCCTGTGTGCGATTCCTGTCCTGCTGCTGTACCTAATGAACTATCTCTGCATTCCTGAAGATTATCCAGCCGAGCGAAGTCTTGTAGATATTCCTGACTCTCTTGCTCATCATCTCAAGCGACGTGTAGAAGTATATCGGTGCTGCGGGCAGATCCTCCATCAACAATTTTTCTGCCTCATGAAGGTAATTGATGCGCTTCACGTGATCCATCTCATACGCTGCGTTTCTCATGGCCTCATCAAATTTCGGGTTGTTGTAGCCTGTTTTGTTCTGCGGTGATGTTGAGATGAACTGCTCAAGAATGCTCATTGCATCCACGAAGTCCATTATCCACGCATCGCGCGCAATGTCATAATCCATCCTGTTGCGCGTCTCGATAAATACTTTCCATTCTTCATTGAGGAGTTCAACCTCGACACCAAGCACCTGCTTCCACATTCCCTGCAATGCTTCAGCCATCTGTTTGTTGCCAGCGTTGGAGTTGTACTTGTAGCTCACCTTCGGGAAACCTTCGCCGTTAGGGTAGCCCGCCTCAGCAAGTAATCTTCTAGCCTCCTCAACATTTGCACGTTCAGGGAGGAACGATCCGCCTTCTGTCCTGAAGTCCTGTGCGTCAGTAGTCCCAGGTATACCTCCGCACACTAAGCCTCCTGCGGGAACTTGTCCGCTCATTGTGATTTTGTCGACAATAATTCTCCTGTCAATCGCAAGAGTGAACGCCCGCCTGACTCTCACGTCGTCAAAGGGCTTGCGTTTCATGTTGAAGTCGCAGAAAGCAGTACCGAGTGCTGGTAGGACTTTAGCCTGTCCTGTCTTGATGAGCATAGGTGTCATCTGTGAAGGAGGATCACCCATGTAGTCTATTCTTCCTGCTCTGAATGCTGCGTATGCTGTATTCGGGTCGTTGATGAACACGAAATGCAGCCTCTCAGCCTTCACGCTGTCTGCGTCCCAGTAGTGAGGGTTCTTGACGAGAGTCATTTCTCCTCCGTCGCCGTGCTTCCACGACTCGAGCATGAACGGGCCGTTGGAGATGAGAGTCTCGGGACGGGCTGCCCAAGCTCTGGGATTCTCGCTGACGATGTCCATTCTTGCGGGGGCGAAAAGCTGGAACGACATGTAGTCGAGCATGAGGGGATTCTGGTACTCGAGGTTAATCACGAGAGTCTTATTGTCCGGAGCGGAGAGTCCGACTTCATCGCGTGATGCCTTGCTGTTGTAGAAGGCCTCGCCGTTCTTGATGAAGAATGCGTAGTAGGCGTAGGGGCTTCCTGTTTCGGGGTCGAGTGCCCTCAAGAATCCATCACGGAAATGTGATGCAGTGAGAGGCTGTCCGTCCGACCACTTGAGATTTTCTCTGAGGTGAAATGTCCACGTCATGCCGTCGTCGGAGATGTACCATGACTCTGCGCAGCCGGGCTCGGGCAGACCGCTGGTGCTTGTGCGGAGGAGTCCCTCGAAGATGTTCACGTCAACGTTTGCGCCGTCAAGAGCATTATTGAGTGCGGGGTCGATGGTGCGGGGATCTGCTCCCAAGTTGTAGACGATCTCGTTAGTTCCTGCTGATGCTGCGGAAGCCATCACAGCAAACGCTAACACTGCCATTAAGATTTTGCGCATAATATTTCCTCCTTAATCTATATCACATGAACGGGCATGCGCATAAATGACCGTTCCCTGTGTCCTGAAGTATTGTGCTGATAGATGAGCACTCCGGCCTTGCTTTGGGGCATCTCGTGTGGAACGTGCACCCTGAAGGCGGATTTACCGCGCTCGGAATTTCCCCCTGAAGAGCGATGTGCTTCACGCTGTCCGCTTTGTCGGGGTCGGGCAGAGGAATCGACGACAGCAGGGACACCGTGTAGGGATGCTTTGGGTTAGTGTAGAGTTCGTCGCTCGGTGCAAGCTCGACAATCCGGCCAAGATACATAACTGCGACTCTGGTGCTTATGTGCCTGACCATAGATAAATCATGCGCAATGAATATGTACGTGAGTCCGAGTTCGTGCTGCAAGTCCTCTAGCATGTTGACTATCTGAGCCTGAATCGACACATCAAGAGCAGAGATAGGCTCGTCGCAGATTATGAGTTCCGGCTCGACAGCAAGAGCACGTGCGATTCCGATCCGCTGCCTCTGTCCTCCGCTGAACTCGTGCGGATAACGTCCTGCCTGTTCACTGTTCAGCCCCACGAGCCGCAGAAGGTGAGTAACTCTGTCGTGGTGTTCGTCTTTTGGGATGCCGTGAATAATCATAGGCTCGCGTACAATATCGCCGACTGTCATTCTTGGATTCAGTGAGGCGTAAGGATCCTGAAATATCATCTGCATTCTCTTCCTGAACGGGAGCATTTGTGCAGCGTCAAGGCTCGTGATGTCTTGGCCGTCAAAGATGATTTTTCCGCGTGTGGGTTCGTAGAGACGTATGATTGTGCGTCCTGTGGTAGTTTTTCCGCAGCCCGACTCGCCGACGAGTCCGAGAGTCTCGCCCTTCTCGACGATGAAGCTCACTCCGTCAACAGAGTGAACGATTCCGGAAGGAGTCTCGAAGTACTTTGCGAGTCCGTCAACTTCAAGCAGCTTCATTCTTTCACCCCCTGCCAGCATGAATAACTATGTGTATCACTGAGAGTTAGAGTCTCGGGTTTGTGTTCGAGGCAGATTCTCATTGCGTGAGGGCATCTCTTGACGTATGGGCAGCCCTTCGGAGGATTAAGTAAGTAGGGAGGCTGTCCTTCAATCGGAATGAGCCTCTCGTGAGGACGCTCGGGGAAGCCTTCGGCATGTTGCACGACCGGCACAGACCGCAATAGCCTGTGTGTGTACGGATAAATCAGATTGCAGAATATCTTTCTAGGCAGCTTCATTCTTTCACCCCCTGCCAGCATGAATAGCTATGTGTTTCACTCAGAGTCTGAGTCTCCGGCCTGTGCTCGAGGCATATTCTCATTGCGTGAGGGCATCTCTTGACGTACGGGCAGCCCTTCGGAGGATTGAGCAGATCGGGAGGCTGTCCCTCTATCGGAATGAGTCTCTCGTGGGGACGCTCGGGGTTTGGTACTGACCGCAATAATCCCTGCGTGTAAGGATGAGCAGCACCGTAGAATATCTCTCTGCGAGTTCCCTGCTCCATCACATGCCCGCCGTACATCACAAGGACTCTATCAGCATTCCCCGCAATTACGCCCAAGTCATGAGTGATGAGGATTACAGACATTCCCGAGTCCCGCTGGAGTTCCTTCATGAGCGCGAGAATCTGAGCCTGCACAGTAACATCAAGCGCAGTTGTCGGCTCATCAGCTATCAATAATTCAGGTTTGCATATCATAGCCATTGCTATCATGATGCGTTGACGCTGCCCTCCGCTGAACTCGTGAGGGTACTGCCTAAGCCTCTGTTCTGCCGGGACTATGCCGACCCGTTCGAGCATCTCAACAGCGCGTGCGTGAATATCTCCCTCCCAGTGATGACGGCGCAATGACTCCTTGAGCTGATAGCCTACAGAAAGCACAGGATTCAGGCTCGTCATCGGATCCTGAAAGATCATCGCTATGTTCTTGCCCCGAATGTCCTGAAGATTAAGTGTGTTGATGTCCTGACCGTTGAAGAGTACCTGCCCGGACTTCACGCGCCCGGATTTTCCCTGCAGGCCGAGTATCGAGAGCATAGAGGCACTTTTCCCGCTTCCGGACTCGCCGACAATGCCGAGAGTTTCTCCCTTATTGACAGAGAAGCTAACCCCGTCTACTGCCTTCACCTCTCCCATTGACGTAAAGAATGATGTATGCAGGTCTTTCACACTAAGTATTGCGTTGTTCATGATTATCACTTCCTCCCGTCCAATTCGCCAGCCGCGCAGCACGTCGTAGACACCATGCCGGGAGTTTCTCCCTTATTGACAGTAAAGCTCGCACCGTGCGCTGCTTTCAAGAATGATGTGTACAAGTTATTCACTCTGAGTATTTCGTTATTCATGATAATCACTTCCTCAATTTCGGGTCTAGTGCATCTCTCAGGCCGTCGCCCAGAAAGTTAAAGGCTAATATCGTGATGGATATTGCCCCCGCAGGAAAGAACAACTGCCACGGATATATCGGCAGTGATCCCACAGCGTCAGAGCATAATACTCCCCAGCTCGCCATCGGTGCACTGACTCCCAAGCCAACGAACGACAGGAACGACTCCGTAAATATCGCTCCCGGAATCGAGAACGTCAGCGTAACCAGCACTGACCCCATAGCGTTCGGG
>JAFSUD010000014.1 GCA_017445405.1 Synergistaceae bacterium | reverse complement strand
TAATCTGGATCACTAATCACGTTGAACACATTCACACGTCAGTGATGCGGAGGTTTTCCTACAGCATATATTTCCGCGAGCCCGGCAGGAAGGAACGCGAAAAGCTCTTCACCACTATCACGCATAGGCACAACGTCAGCGGGTACTTCTCCGACTCCGGCATAAAGACTCTTGCACGGAATTACGCTGTACCTGCTGCAGTGATTGAGAGTGCGGTAACTCAGGCCAAGATTCTCGGCTGTGATGCTGAGGATTTCGTCCAAACGTCCGAGCAGTTCATGAAATCGTATATTCGTCTGCTTCACGGAGGCCGGGAAGTTCTCCGCAGACCCACAAACGAGGTGAAGGGCTTCACGCTCTCGGGGGTAACTCTCGACGGAGCAGCGATCGACGACATCATGACCCGGTGCAGAAGAGCTTACGAGGCAATGAAGAAGGCTGACGGCCAGCTCGAGGGAGGGTGCGCAACGATACTGTTTTACGGGCCTCCGGGAACAGGGAAGACGGCTTTAGCCCGGCACATTGCGTACGAACTTGACCGTGAATGCATTGTGCAGAGAGGCTCCGACCTCCTGAACTGCTACGTCGGGAACACGGAGAAGAATATAGCTGAAGTTTTCCGCAAGGCTGAGGACGAAGGGGCTGTGCTGGTGATTGATGAGGCTGATACGTTCCTGTTCAGGCGCGACATGGCGATGCACTCGTGGGAGGTGTCGCAGGTCAACGAGTTCCTGACGAGCCTCGAGGAATGCCGGTGCTTCTGCATCTGCACGACCAACAGGCTCAAGGAGTTAGACTCGGCATCGGTGCGGAGGTTCTCGCATAAGGTTGCGTTCTGGTATTCGGGTGAGAGTCAGGTGATTGCGCTGTATGAGTCGCTGCTTGCTCCGCTGTGTGATAGTGAACTCAGCAAGGAGCTTGAACGTGAGCTGAGAAGGATGACGAGATTAACGCCCGGAGATTTCCACGCTGTGAGGATGCAGTATAATTCATACCTGTCTGACCGTTCGGAAGTAAGTCATGAAGTGCTGGTGAATGCATTGCGCAGAGAATTAGCACTGAAGCACGAGAAAGGATGACTTACGGCGTGCCAGCAAGCCCGCGGCGGCAGGATTGATGGCATAAATTTTCAGAGGGGGAATAATCATGAAACACACGCTGACATTTGACGGCACGGAAATATCCTTTGAGGCACCGGAAGCTGACGCACAGGCCATCACGAGAGTCATCACTGACCTCATCGAGAAGGAAGGCTTCATCAACATTGATGCTGATGATGTGAAGTCAGTAGTTGAGGAAGCAGAGAATGTTTTTGCCGGTGAGGGGACAGGCTCAGGCAAGAACAGGTGTTCGGACGCGGCACTCGAAGCTGTGAAGGGCATCAAGGGAGCTAAGAAGATACTGCTAGCGATAACTACAGGGCCGGAAATTACGCTCGCTGAAATGACGGAGGCAGCAATAGCCATAGAGGAGGCTTCAGAGCCTGATGCTGCTGTAATCTGGGGGCATGTGATAGATGAGGCAATGGGTGATGATGTGAAGGTGAGTATTGTAGCTGCTAAGTAGCACTAATTAATGTTTGAGCTAAAAACTCTTGCTGTCTGGGAATCTGGAGGGCGAGAGTTTTTTGCTTGCAGAGATTCATTGACTGACAGGCCGGCACGCAGAGCACTGCTGAGAAGGAGATTGACGCACAAGTTTGACGGTGCTACATTCAAGCACAATTCTCACAGCAAGGAAGTGTGTATTATGCCGCGTATTGTATCAGGAGGCTTCAGCGCAGAGTTTGAGGGAGAAGCTATAACATTCCGAAGCTCGCAGGAAAGCGCAGAGATAATCACAAGGCTAGTTAATGACCTTCAGACGCATGAAAGCCTGAAGAAGTTTCCTGCTGAAGACATGAGAGACTTTCTGAGTTCACAGTCAGGATTACTGGCAGCCGGTGAGGGCACTGCAGACTCAGACGAGGCAGTTATTCGGGCAGCACATGAGGCTCTTGACATGATAGACAAATTCGCAGCGAGCATCTCGTACACCGGGCTGAGTCTTGACGAGGCCATAGCCTGGCAGGAACACGGCATAGTTCCCGCAGTGTTAAACAAGCACGCAGAATATTTCACGCAGCACATTATCTTCACGACAGGCATGAACGTAACGCTTTCACGGCTTCAGGGATTCATTGATGCTTTGGACATCAAGATATATTCATGGGGGCATGTTTTAGATGACAGCCTGAACGGTAGAATCAGAGTTACTATTCTTGCGCAGGTGCTTGATATTTGACAGACAATTTTGACGGTGCTATATTCACGCCTAATTTTCACCATTGAAAGAAGGAATATTATTCATGAACGGCTTGACACTCGTCGGCATAGCTGTTGTCGTGCTGCTGCTGGCGTATCTGCTTTATGGCCGCTGGCTCGTCAAAACTTGGGGCATTGACCCGAACGCTGAGACTCCCGCCTACAAATACGAGGACGGACAAGACTACGTACCTGCATCACGCTTCACTGTATTTTCTCATCAGTTCAACTCAATCACCGGCGCAGGCCCTGTAACCGGCCCGATTATTGCAGCAATGTTCGGCTGGCTTCCTGCGTTCCTGTGGCTCTTAGTCGGGGGCGTATTCTTCGGAGCAGTTCAGGACTTCACGGCACTGTATGCTTCCGTCAAGAATGAAGGCAAATCTATGGGCATGATCATTGAGCGTTACATAGGCAGGACAGGACGCAAACTCTTCCTGTTATTCTGCTGGCTGTTCACTCTGTTAGTCATTGCTGCGTTCGCTGACATCCTAGCCGGAACGTTCAACGGCAATAACGGGCAGAATGTACCCGGGGCTTCTGCAGCATCAATCTCGATGATATATATCTTTGCGGCTATGGCGTTCGGAGTATTTCTTAGGTTCACGAGCACCGGCGAGCTTCCCAAATTCATAGTGGGAGTAATTCTTGTTGTTGCTATGCTCTGGGCAGGTATCGCTAACCCTATGTACTATGATGCTCAGATATGGAGATATATTGTGTTCGGCTACTGCTTCATTGCGTCAGTGCTGCCGATGTGGCTTCTCAAGCACCCGAGGGATTATCTGAGCGTGTTTCTGCTTCTGGGAATGATCTTCGGAGGTGCAATCGGAATCATCATAGAGAATCCTGCGATCGAGATGCCCGCTTTGACAGGATGGACTGTCAAGAATCAGCCGCTTTTCCCAATACTGTTCATCACGATAGCCTGCGGAGCTGTATCAGGATTTCACAGCCTTGTATCTTCCGGAACTTCATCAAAGTCTATAGCCAACGAGAAAGATATTCTCCCTGTAGGCTACGGGGCAATGCTGGTTGAGACTCTGCTCGGAGTAGTTGCGCTTGTGATTGCATGTTCAGCAGCTAAGGGCGGTAATCTTCCTTCAGGTACGCCGTTCCAGATTTTCGGAAATGCTGTAGGCAAGTTCTTCGAGAAATTCGGCCTTCCTGCACATGTATCTACGTGCGTGATCATGATGTGCGTCAGTGCGCTGGCAATGACTACGATTGATGCAGTTACGCGAATCGGGAGGATGTCCCTTCAGGAATTTTTCTCACCGGCAGAGGGCGGGGACAAAGGATTTCTTGAGACGACAGTAGCGACAATAATAACGCTTGCATTTGCGTATAATCTGTGCCTTGCAGGTTACGCGAGCATATGGCCGTTATTCGGGGCAGCAAATCAGCTTCTCTCTGCGCTGGTGCTTACGGCTCTTGCAGTGTTCCTGAGAGTTACGGGCAGGAAGGGCTGGATGCTTTACGTGCCGATGACGTTCATGTTTGTAGTTACGATGAGCGCATTAATCATCAGCGTGTATAACATAGTTGTCAAGATCGGTGCAGGAAATTTTGTGCCTATGGTTGACGGACTGCAGCTTGTTATTGCGCTGGCATTGATGACGCTTGCAGTTCTGGTTGTGTATCACTGCTGGAAGGAATTAATCTCTGCAAAGCCTAGCAAGGATACGGCAACAACTGATTAAGGATAATTGCCCTCTCTGCATTTCAGGGAGGGTATTTGTTATGAAAACGCCCGATATGCTGTGTTAAACGCTGACCTCTCGCGTTTCAGCGACCTGTATACCTTCACGTTTAACAGTCCAAACCCGCCGATTGTGCGGAGAACGCCCGCCAACCCTCAACGAAAGGAGCAATCATGACCAGAATACTAATCACAGGCACTAACAGCTTCACAGGAAATGCATTAGCCCGGCATCTCTCACAGTTTCCGGACAAATACTCCGTCTCGGCAGTCAGCCTCCGCAACGACTCGTGGCACTCCGAATCCTTCTCGTCCTTCAGCTCGGTCTTCCACGTTGCAGGACTCGCCCACGACTCTGCCCGCTCGAGCGACAAGGACTCGTACTACCGCATCAACACTCAGCTCGCCTACAGCACCGCCCTCAAGGCCAAGACCGACGGCGTGAAGCAGTTCATCTTCATGAGCTCGTCAATCGTCTACGGAAAATCCGCACCCATCGGCCAAAGCAAGCTCATCACACGCGATACTCTCCTCAACCCTGAAAGCTATTACGGCGACAGCAAGGTTAAGGCTGAAGATATGCTGTCCTCACTCAACGATGACGGATTCAGAGTATGCATTCTCAGATGCCCGATGATCTACGGCCCGGGCTGCAAGGGAAATTACCCCCTGCTCTCAAGACTCGCGAGACGGCTTCCGGTTTTCCCGAAGGTCAATAACTGCAGATCTATGCTCTACTCTGAGAACTTGGCCGAGTTCGTGAGACTCATGCTTCAGAATCAGGAATCAGGAATCTTCTGGCCTCAGAACGCGGAGTACTCTAACACGTCGGAACTCGTGAAGATGATTGCAGACTCACACAGCAAACGCATCTTTCTCGTGAGGGGCTGTGAATTTCCCCTGAGACTCCTCGCAAAGTTCACGGGCTTAGTCAACAAGGCTTTCGGGTCTCTCGCGTACGATATGAGTCTGAGTGATTACAGGGAGAATTACCGGCTTTACGGTCTTCGTGAGAGCATTGACAGGACAGAAAAATAGCCCCCCGTCTCGTTCGGAGGGCTTGAACTCTTCACTACGCTATTTCTTCATGTACTTGTTGAAGAAGTCGATCATGATCTTCACCACAGGCTCCTGCACCCAGTAAGGCCCGCCATGAGGTGCTCCGGGAACTACATACCTCTCTGCCTCGATGCCCTTCGCCCTGAGTGCCTGATACATCTTGTCCGTCTGGCTCGGCGATACTGACGTGTCCGCGTCTCCATGCATGAACAGCATCGGAACTGTCTTCTCGCTCACGTAATAGAGCGGGCTGGCCTTCTTCGACTCTTCCGGGAAGTCCTTAACTCCGCCGTCCGGGCCGCTGAATCCGGGAACTCCCTTCACCCACATTGCTTCAGTGATGCCGGGCGAATCATGGAGCTTGCGCACTTCTTCAGGGTAGTCATCGCCGATGCTCATAAGCTCAGAGATTCCGAAGATGTCCGCCGCACAAAGAATGTTGCTCGACTGGTCAAGGAAATCGCCCTTGTCGAACTCCCTGTTGTCGTTCAGCACTCCCATGAACGCAGAAAGGTATCCGCCTGCACTGTTGCCGAGTACGCCGACTCTCTCGGGGTCGATGTTGTACTGTGAGGCATGTGCACGAAGCCACCTGATAGCGAGCTTGCAGTCCTCGATCGGTGCGGGGAACTTGGAGAGAGGAGCATGACGGTACTCGATGCTTGCGACAACGTAGCCTTCTGCAGCAAGTGCCATTCTCTGATGAATCCAGTTGTTCTTCGGAGCCATCATGAATCCGCCGCCCGTAATGAACACGATTAATGGTAACGGCTTATCGCTGTCGGGCTGGAGGATGTCCATTGCGAGGGTGAACATCTGGCTTCCGCGCTCTCTGCCTGAGTGGAACGGGATGTTGTCATAGAGCATTATCTGCGGAGTAACAAGCTCAACGGGAAGAATCTTGCTCTCGAACTTTTCTTCGGCATACACGAACGATGCCATCAGAGCGACAACTAACAGTGCTAACAAAACTTTACGCATTACTGCACTACCTCCTATAAGAATGTATCACGAACAGGACAGAACAGCTTTCACGAGCGAATCTATATCTGCCTGTTCAGCAATCACAACATCACTGAATCCCTGCCTCACAGCTTCCCGCGCCGTCTGAGAGCCTATGCACACCGCCTTGACATCACGCATTGTGTTCACACTCTGACAGAAGCCCCGCACTGTTGAGGAGGATGTGAAAATTATTATGTCTGTGTAATTTGGAACGTGAACTAATTTTACATAATCTATCCTGTAAATGTAAACCTGTACGCTTTCAATTCCGTAATTCCTGAAAGTCTGTGATATGTCCTGCGAGCCGTCCAGTGCACGGAACATTAACACTCTGCCTCCTGACTGAGCGATACCTTCGGCCAAGTGAACGCCGTCATAGATTTCCGGGACGTAATCGACTCGGAGTCCGTGTGCGGAGAGAGACTCTGCCGTTGTCCTGCCGATCGCTGCGATTCTTGCGCTCCCGAGTTCACGGACATCACGCCCGGATTCCGCGAGCAGCCCGAAGAACGACTCGGCTCCCGTTACGCTCGTGAATCCTGCCCAGTCATAGCCCCCGAGACTCACTCCGTCCAGAGCACCGTGAAGAGTCTCCGTCCTTATCGCCGGAAGGTGAATCACTTCTGCTCCCAAGTCCCGAAGCCGTGAAGCGAGACTCTCTCCCCGACCGTGAGGCCTCGTGATGATTACGCGCTTTCCGTTCAGGGGAAGATTACTGCGCCAGTCCAGACTCAGCCCTGCGACATTGCCGGCAACGATAACTGCAGGAGGAGTGATGCCGTTCTTGATGACTGCCTCATGAAGTGATGCCAGCTTTGTCCTGATGATGCGCTGTCTCGCTGTTGTGCCGTCCTGAATCACTGCGCAGGGAGTCTCCGGACTCAGAGTGAGCAGTAATTTTTCCTGAAGCTCTTTCGCGTGAGCAATTCCCATCAGGAAAATTGATGTTGTGTCCGAGAAATCCGGCAGCAGGTTATCTTTATCGTGTGCCGTGAAGATGCTGACTCCTGAGCAGTAATCTCTGTGTGTTGCAGGAATGCCCGCATATGCAGGAACGCTCACAGCAGAACTCACTCCCGGCACTACCTCAAAGGCCAAGCCCGCAGCAATAATTGCCTCTGTTTCCTCACCGCCCCGCCCAAAGATAAAGGGGTCTCCTCCCTTGAGACGGACTACATTTTTGCCTTCACGTGCACGGTCTATCATCACGGCCTCGATTTCGCGCTGAGAGAGAGTATGATTGCCCGGTGATTTTCCTGCGTCAATGAGTTCTGCGTCCTCCGGGATCATTGCGAGTATTGCCTCGCTGACGAGACGGTCATAGATCACGACATCAGCACGTTTCAGTACCTCATATCCTCTGAGAGTAAGCAGTCCGGAATCTCCCGGCCCTGCACCGACAAGCCATATCATGACAATACCGCCTCCGCTAATCTCTGTCCCAGCTCCTCAGCCTCTGCCCTCGTGCCCGAAATCTCCCTTCTTCTGAATATTCCTTCGCCGTCAACGTATAAGCCCTTCAGAGTCAAACTGTCTCCCTCAATTTCTGCGTAAGCTCCTGCCGGGACGTTGCAGCCCGCGTTTAGTGCTCCGGCAAAAGCTCTCTCGGCAAGTGCACAGTCCCGGGAGTCTTTGTCGTCAACGCAGTCAAGATAGCTGTAGTCTTCACCGCGCCGTCCCTGACACGCAAGGATGCCCTGACCCGGTGCGGGCATAATCTCGTCTGGAGTGAAGATGCGGGAGATTCTGTGTGCGAGTCCGAGTCTCTCGAGTCCAGAGACAGCGAGGACGAGTGCGGAGAACTCTCCGGAGTCGAGCCGACGAAGCCGGGTAGTTACGTTGCCGCGAATGGGTACAATTTTTCTCTCAGGATACAGCCTCTCAAGCTGAAGCCTCCTCCTTAATGACGACGAGCCTATGACTTCAGAGTCAGCGTTATCATTCACGATTAATGCGTCTCTGGGGTCGCCTCTGCGCGAGTATGCGATGACGGGCAAATCTGAATTCATGTTTACGGGTAAATCCTTCAGGCTGTGGACGGCAAAATCTATCTCATGATTCATGAGTGCCTCCTCAAGCTCATGCGTGAACATTCCCTTGATGCCTAAAGGGTCTGAGCTGAAAGTGGACATGTTCTTATCGCCTGACGTACTTATCTTCACTATGTCTATATGTATATCCGTGTGTGCGTGCAGAATCTCATCAGCAATAATTCTTGCCTGAGCAGTTGCTAACACGCTGCCCCTTGTCCCAATGCGAATATCTATCACAGCGTTTTCTGCCTCCTGTAATGCTATACTAACCTCATCACAAATTTTAACTGGAGCTGAGAATTTTACCATGCCTGAAGATTTAGACCCTACTACTGCAAGACTGGCTGCAGAATTAGCATCTAACATTCTGCCGACATTAACTAAATCACTGATGGCTGCTATACCTTCTGCTGATTTCGCCGGAGTCTTTGAGCGCAGCAACAGGGCAGCCCAAGATCTGCGTGCACAGGTAGAGAAGATAATACGTTCTGACATAGACGAGAGCAGGACAGCAAGGAGCGTGTTATTGCAGTCAATAGGGAGCGTACTTGAAGACATTGCATCAATGAAGAAGACTGTAGAGAAGATTCCGGCAAGCATAGGGGCATCACTGAAGGCAAAAGCGGAGACGGGCACAGACAATCAAGAGATAATGGGAAAACTTGATGGTATATCTTCACAGCTTGAGGAGATAATTCACGGCTTAAAGAGTTTCGGCGAGGCATATGCTAACGACAAGGAACAGCAGACACCTTTTGTGTCTCAGAACATATATTCAGGCAGTGATGCACAGATGGAAAAGCTGCTCACTGATTCGCTGCCTGGCCTTGAAGGATTACTGAGGGCGAATGCTAAGGCACAGAGTAAGGAGCTTGAAGGATTTTCGCGGGAGCTTTCGGAGCTTGTCAGGCAGAATAGTACGGCACTTATTCATGAAGTGAAGGCCGGTGTAAGAGGGGAACTCTCAAGAATGAGTGATGATATGCTGTCAAAAGCTGAGGCGAAACGTGAAGGCGAGTTTGCGGGGCTGCGCAGGATGTTCCGTGTGATAATGATAATGTCAGGAGCATCGATAGCCCTTACCGTGATAGTAATTATCATGATGCTCCTGAAATAATGTTATCAGCGTTTATGAATGCCGAGCTTTGTCGCAAATATCCTCAGCATGAACGTTATTAACCGCAGATTCCTCCGCCAGCGTGAAGGCTCCTGAAGCATCCTGTAAAGCCACTCGCACCCTATCTTCTGCACCCACAAAGGCGCGCGCTCGAGTTTTCCGCTGAACACGTCAAATGCTCCTCCGACACCTACAGCAAGAATCTTCCCTAAGCGTTCACGGTGAAGCATAACCCACTTTTCCTGTCTGGGCTGTCCCATTGCTGCGAGAAGTATTTTCGTTCCGCTTCTGGCTATTATCTCTGGAATAAGTTCATCTCTCACATCAAAATAGCCGTCCCTCGCTCCTGCAACAATGAGTCCCGGGAATTTCTCCTGCATTGCTTCAGCGCATCTCTTGGCCGTATCTCCCACTGCTCCGACAAAGTACACCGGCCAGCCCTCAGCACTCGCCGCCTTGCATAGCTGTTCCGCAAAGTCTATCCCCGCGACTCTTTCCTGCACAGGCATTCCTAGAATCTTCATGCCCAAGCACAGGCCCGAACCGTCAGCAAGCACGATTGATGACTCCTTCACGACCTCCGCAAATTCCGGGTCATCTATGACCGTCTCCATGCCTATAGCGTTAAGAGTAACTATCATGTTCACGGTGTCCTTCTCGGGATTCACGATGAGGCCGCGAGCTTTCGAGACTGCATAATTCATTGACACGTTGTCGAACGTTACACCCCAAAGAGTCGGGCGGGTAATCACCGGCTTCTTCTTCGAGCGTCTCACGAGTATAACGACGAGGATAATTACTAACGCTATCCCCCACTGCTGCCACGCTGTAGCGAGACTTGTGAGCGCACATAACCCTGCAACAGACTGCACAGCTTCGGGGTGCTCGATGCCTCCGTCTAGCATGTGCCTGTAGATTCTCCCCCCAGAGTATCTTTCCGGCGGATTGTCTATCATGATGCTCTTGACGAACGCAAAGAATATCTCCAGCGCAGGAATCGCGAACAGCCCCAGCGACAGGAATAATACTGTGCTTAACACGATGCCCTTGCTTTGGCCGATTATTGCTGTCCCCGCAACAACGAAGCCCCACATTGATGCCAATGCTTTACCTGCCTGACGGTACATATTCCCGAAGCGCGACCAGAATCCGACGAGCAGCATCAATCCAGAAAACGCCATGAAGAAAGCTCCTCCATGAGTAACTATGCACGCCGACAGCATGAGCACGAACGTTACAGCTAACACATGCCCGACTAATCCCGGCACCTCATCAAGATACCTGAAGATGAAGGGAAAGAAGCTGAACCACGCCGTCCCCGCGATGAACGAGAAAGCCGGAGAGAGATATATATACTCGTTGTCCGGAAAGCGTATGAAGTGCACTGCAGGCCCGAAGTATGCACACAGCGCACCTATCACGGGATAAAGCAGCCTCCACCGTGAATCCTTGTAGATGTCCTCGCTGATTCCTGCGACACACGCGAGCATTGCCCCGCAGACAACTATTCTTGACTCTGAATCTCCGAACCACACAGCAAGGATCATCAATGCTCCGGCCAAGACTATATCCCTGAAATAACCGTACTGTCTTGACTGCAGCAGCCTCTTGATGAAGTGCTGCACTCCTATGCACAGCGCAGACATCAGGACGCAGCCGATAATCACGGGCAGATTAGCGAGCAGTAATGACTTCAAGGCCGTCCATGTATGGCACGAGAGCCTTCGGTACGGTTATGCTCCCGTCCTCGTTCTGGTAGTTCTCTATCACTGCAATCAATGTTCTTCCGACAGCGATACCCGAGCCGTTGAGTGTATGCGCGAATCTCGGTCTGCCTCCGTCAGCAGGACGATAACGCAGCCCCATTCTCCGGGCTTGGAAGTCCTCGCAGTTGGAGCACGAGCTGATCTCGCGGTACTTGTTCTGTGAGGGCAGCCACACTTCGAGATCGTAGGTCTTGGCCGAACCGAAGCCTATATCTCCGGAGCAGAGATTCACGACATGATAGGGCAGCTCTAAGATTTTCAGCACGTCCTCAGCGTCAGAAGTGAGCTTCTCGAGTTCGTCATAGCTCGTTTCAGGGGTGCAGACTTTGACCATCTCCACCTTGTCAAACTGGTGCTGCCTCATGAGTCCGCGCACGTCTCTTCCTGCACTTCCGGCCTCGCGTCTGAAGCACGGCGTGTAGGCTGTGTAGTACTTGGGGAGGTCTTTTTCCTCGAGGATGGACTCGCGGTTGAGGTTCGTCAATGGGACTTCTGCAGTCGGGATTAGCCAGAGGTCGTCGTTCTGGAGCTTGTAGAGATCTTCCGCGAACTTCGGGAGCTGTCCTGTGCCCTCAAGAATCGCCGAGCGCACCATGAAGGGAGGCTCGACCTCAAGATAGCCGTGCTTCTTTGTGTGAAGGTCGAGCATGAAGTTCACGAGAGCACGCTCCATCCTTGCGCCGAGTCCCTGAAGGACTGTGAATCTGCTCTGAGCAAGCATTACGCCTTTCTCGAAGTCCATAATCCCCAACGCCTCCGCAACATCCCAGTGAGGCTTAGGCTCAAACGTGAACTTCTTGGGTTCTCCCCATGTCCTGACGACTGGGTTATCGTTCTCGTCGTTGCCGATAGGTGTAGTTGCGCTGAGGATGTTCGGAAGAGTCATCATGTAACCGGTGAGTTCCTCGTTGACCTGCGCGAGTTC
>JAFSUD010000013.1 GCA_017445405.1 Synergistaceae bacterium | reverse complement strand
GTTACGTATCACATGACCGTCACCCAATTTTCGCGGCAATGAGTCAGCTAATGCGTTCTCAAGATAATTGCTGAGTTCTGACAAGTCCGGGAGGTTGTCTAGTATCTCCTTCAGCGGCTCATCAGCACGGATAGTCTTTATCTCCGGAATGAGTCTCAGTGTGTCGCGAATAGCTCCCAAGTCCTGCGGCGTGTAATTTCTGAGAGACAGGCGGGCTAATGACCTCTCTACGTCCCTCGTGCCCGCAAGAGTGTCTAGCAATCTCGCACATTCACTCACAGCGTCGACGAGCACAGCAATAGATTTCTGCCTCTTGGTGATGGCCTTGATGTCCATTAGTGGACGCAAAATCCATTCTTTGAGGGTACGTCTGCCCATAGGAGTGCGGTTTTTGTCGAGACATGAGAGAAGGGCTATGCTGTCTCCTGTGGTCTCAGGGATAAGTTCAAGATTGCGCTGTGCTGACGAGTCGAGGCTCATTCTGTCGCGAGTGATTAGGGGCGAGAGTCGCAATACGTTATTGAGAGAGCTGAACTGTGTAGCAGAGAGATATTCTAGTGCTGCCCAAGCTGTGCCGACGCATGGATCTCGTGAATCTATGCCGTAGCTGGATAGACTCCTAGCGTGAAGGGCTGATTTGAGTCTTCCTGCTGCGTTCTCAATCTTGAAGTTTTCGGGTGAACTTGGCCGGAGGTTATAGCCCTCAAGGAATGCCGGTGTAGTCTTCATGTTCGAGGGATGCAGAATCTCTCCCGGAGCGAACGCCGACAACATTGCAGAAGCATCACGTTCACTGAGAGTCCCGGACTCCAGAGTGCCAGTGTCGACAGCGAGGAGGGACATTGCGATTTTTCCCTTGAGGGGCCAGACTGCGGCGAGATGTGCGGATTCACGTGCGGAGTCTTCGGGAAGGTATGTGCCGGGAGTAACGACTCGGATGACTCTGCGTTCGACGATGCCTTTGCTGGAGGGTTCGCCGATTTGTTCGCAGATAGCAGCTCGGTAGCCGGCCTTGATGAGACGTGCAAGATACGAGTTGAGTGCATGATGAGGGATTCCGGCCATAGGGATCTTCTTTTCCGGGTCTCGTGCAGTAAGGGCAATATTCAGAGTCGAGGCGGCTTTTCTTGCGTCGTCAAAGAACATCTCGTAAAAATCTCCCATCCTGAAGAGCAATAACGCATCAGGGTAATCGTCTTTGAAAGATTTGTACTGTTCAAGCCACGGGGTAATCTTTATGTCGTCAGGTATAACGGATTTAGTCATAATGTCCAGCTTTCAGAATCAGATAAATTTTCAAGTGCGTGCAATATTTTAGCGTATAAGTCAGGAATCTGGCCTCTGAGTTCTGCTACGTACTCTCTGATGCGTTGACGTTCAGTGTGTCCGGCAAATGGGCATGAACTCGCGATGATGGGCAGAGATAACCTTTTTGCTTCGTCAATGATTGCGGCTTCTGTTGAGAGTACGAGAGGACGGATGACAGTTACGCCGGTCCTGGACATGTGAGCGACGGGCTGGAAACTTTGTGCTCGTCCAGTATGCAGCAAGTTCATGAAGAAAGTCTCTACAGCGTCATCTAGTGAGTGGCCGAGAGCTAGAGAGGTGAATCCATGTTGTGCGGCCCACGAGCTGAGTATTCCCCGCCTCATATTTGCGCAGAAGGAGCAGGGAGATTTTTCGTGCCTAGTGTTGATGATGGAGATTATGTCCTGCTCAATAATGGTGTAGGGTATGCCCAAGTGAGAGCAGTACTCAGAGAGAGGCTGTGTGTCCATGCCGGAAAGTTTGACGGTGAGGGCAGCCAGAGAGAACTTGACGGGACTCCTGCGGGAGAATTCGTGAAGTGCGTGGAGGAGTATCAAGCTGTCTTTACCGCCTGAGAGTCCGACGAGGATGTTATCGTCATGATTAATCATGTGCCACTTAGTGAGGGCAGTACCTATTTTGCGCCGTAATGATTTGTTGAGAGGTGAACTCCAAATATTATTAGTCATCATGAAGGATATTATATGCTATAATTCACGCATGATTATCCAGCTTTACAGTATGAAGAATTATTATTTGCTTGCTTGCTTGCTTGCGTTATTATGCTCTCGTATAGCTTCTCGTAAACAATCCAGTAATTTTACCAACTACATTAACAACTACGACATTAACGGCTCTGCTGTGAGTTCATCATGGCGGGGCTATTTTTGTGCACACTTTTTCAGGAGGTAATAGCTTTGGCAATCATTGACTCTTTCAAGCGAAGATATAAGCGCGTACATTACGGCCTCGACACAAGGGGCGAATTTCTCCTGCAATACCTTGACAGGATAGCCGCAAAATTCTTCAGGAAAACCACAACATTTTACAGAAGAGCACACATCCGCAGACTCGCAAATACTTTCACTGACGGGAACATTTACCGCATTCGTGATGTCAAGTTCCCGGTGCTGGAAGGCTCAGATTGCAGCATGTTCTGGGCTTATATCTACGAGGACACTTTCGGGGTATATGTGAATTTTGACGACAATCACAGCGAGAAAGTTGTGAATCTGTGTGATGAGCTTCTGAATGAAGGTGCTTACGGCCTAGTGAACAGCAAGGTGAATGTTACTGTCAAGCCTGGCGACATAGTGATTGACGCAGGAAGCTGGGCTGGCGACTTTGCAGCCTATGCGTCGGTGAAGGGCGGAACTGTTTACGCGTTTGAGCCTACAGACACGACATTTGAGATTCTGAATAAGACTGCGGAACTCAACGGCAATATTATTCCTGTCAAGAAGGGTTTATCTGACGAGAGTACCAGCACGCAATTCTTCATCAACACTTCCGGCAACTCTGGAGCTAACAGGATAAACACGCCCCAAAAACCTGCAAACTTCACAGAGTCATCCTCACGCATCGAGACAACAACAATAGATGATTTCGTCCGCACACATAATCTCCCTCGAGTAGACTTCATCAAGGCAGACATTGAGGGCTTCGAACGCCACATGCTCGCAGGTGCTCAGGACACACTCGCACGTTTCGCCCCAAAACTCGCACTCTGCACCTATCATCTGCCTGACGACCCGGAAGTCATGGCCTCGCTCATCCTCAAGGCAAATCCCAAGTACAACATTGTGCAGAAACGCATGAAGCTTTTCGCGTCAGTGCCCGAATAATTCTCTGCCTCCTCACTCAAAACGGGGAGGCTATATCTTTTCTGCACACTCTCACTCAAACGCAACCTGCTATAATTCTGCAATCCTGAAAAATTATCTGGAGGTCTTATTATTCATGTCAGACAAATCTAGAGAGACTTTCGCCAGCAGACTCGGCTTCATCTTCCTCTCCGCCGGCTGCGCTATCGGTCTCGGCAACGTTTGGCGTTTCCCCTTCATCACCGGACAGTACGGAGGAGCCGCCTTTGTTCTCGTCTACTTAGTCTTCCTGCTGTTCCTCGCCATGCCGATTATGGTCATGGAGTTTGCAGTCGGCAGAGGATCGCAGCAGAGCATGTCCCAGTCATTCTTAGTTCTGCGTCCTGAACACAAAGTGTGGTCGCTCTGGGGCTATCTCGCCTGGGCAGGCAACTACATACTCATGATGTTCTACACCACAGTTACAGGCTGGATGCTCGCCTACACGTACCACTCAGCTATTGGCAGCTTCACGAGCCTTGATGCTGATGCTGTCGGAGGATTTTTCGGAGGATTCTTAGCGTCGCCCGAACAGATGGTCTTATGGATGACTATCGCCGTAATCATCGGTGCAGTTATATGCTGGCTCGGTCTGCAGAACGGAGTTGAACGCATCACAAAGATAATGATGTGCGGACTGCTCGTAATCATGATTGCTCTTGCAGTCAGAAGCGTAACTCTTCCCGGCGCAGAGAAGGGCTTAGAGTTCTACCTCAAACCTGATTTCAGCAAGTTAGTATCCTCCGGACTAGGCACTACTCTTTATGCGGCACTCGGTCAGGCATTCTTCACCCTGAGTCTGGGCATAGGCTCGATGGCTATTTTCGGCTCATACATCAGCAAGGACAGAACATTATTCGGAGAGAGCTTAATCATCACAGGCCTTGATACGTTCGTTGCACTGACAGCAGGATTAATCATCTTCCCTGCATGTTTCGCTTACGGCATCAATCCCGGTGCAGGGCCGGGCCTAATCTTTGTTACCCTGCCCAACATGTTTAACCAGATGCCTAACGGTCAGATATGGGGCGCATTGTTCTTCCTGTTCATGAGCTTTGCAGCACTATCTACAGTTGTTGCGGTATTCGAGAATATTCTTGCCTGCTTCATGGACACGTTCGGCTGGTCAAGAAGGACTTCCGCCGTCTTCATGGGAATCACTGTCTTCATTCTCTCTATTCCCTGTGCATTAGGCTTCAACGCTTGGTCAGGATTCCAGCCTTTAGGGCCGGGTTCGGGAGTGCTTGACCTTGAGGACTTCATCGTCAGCAATAACCTTCTGCCTATTGGTTCGCTGGTGTATCTGACATTCTGCGTAACGCGTTACGGCTGGGGCTGGGATAACTTCATCGCTGAGACGGATCAGGGCAAGGGCGCAAAATTCCCGAAGGCTATGCGCTTCTACTTTACGTATATAGTGCCGTTAGTGATACTTGTGATTCTTGGCGTAGGGTATTATCAGACGTTCAGCAAGTGAGTAATATGCTATAATTAGCCAAATTTTAGAGGGAGGTTATTGTTATGACGAAGTATGTTTGCACAGTTTGCGGTTACGTGTACGACCCTGAGGCAGGAGACCCGGATAACGGAGTAGCTCCCGGAACTGCGTGGGAAGATGTGCCGGAGGGCTGGGTTTGCCCGTTGTGCGCAGTAGGCAAGGACATGTTCGAGGCTCAGTAAACGAGCAGCAAGATAAAGAATTGTCCCCCGTCTTTGAAGCATGAGGCGGGGGATTTGTTGTGTGCAGTCTACAGGTCAGCTAGCAGCCACAGGAAACTGAACCCTTCCAGCTTTATCTGCCCGATTGAGTTCGTCCTGAAACTCTCGCCCGTTATCATGTCCCGGTACGCAAAGATCCCGCCTAAGTTCTCACTCGTCGTTATCGTCTGCGCCTCATCGCTGAAGTTGAAGAACGCTAACATCTTCTCCTTCTGCGTCTTCTCGCCGTAGTACCTCCCGATGCCGAGTACATGGTCGTTGTTCGTCTCCACAAGCCACGTATCCGCATTGTTCGAGAAAACCGCCTGCGTGTCCCTCAGCTTGATCATCTTGTGCACCGCGTCAAAGATTCTCCCCTCCGGCGTGCTCAAGTCATCGCGCTTGGCCGCATTCTCCCAGTGGAACGCTCCTCTGTGTACGTACCTGCTGTCCGCTGCACGGTCAGGATCCGGGCTGTCGTGATAAGTGTAGTCGTTGAGCTGCCCTATCTCGTCTCCGCTGTAGATCACAGGTATTCCGCTCTGTGTCAGCAGGAACGCATGAAGCATAATATCAAGCCTAATTGCCATGTCCTTATTGCCCGACTCGAGTCCGCAGAGTGAGGCAGTCGTCCCGCACATTCTCGCGTCCCCAAGCTCCGGGGCATCGTTGTACGTCTCGCCTCTCGACGGAGAGTTCCTGAAGTCTCCCTTGAAGTAGTCGTTCAGATATTTCTTGTGCGCTACCTCATCAATACCGAACGTCCTCAAGAACGGGTAGTCAAGCCCCCAGCCTATGTCGTCGTGGCAGCGTAAGTAGTTCAGGAAAACGTACTCCTTCGGCAGGGCAAACACGCTCGCTAACTGGTGCTTCATCAGGCGCGTATCCTGCGTAGCTACTGTGTGCCATGTGCTCGCCATCGTCGTAACGTTGTACAGCATGTTGCATTCCGGCTTCTCAACCGTCCCGAAGTAGGGGACGACCTTTGACGGCTCCATGACAACCTCGCCGAGCAGTAACGTTCCGGGACACACTATCTCTGCAGCCATGCGCATAATACGCACAAGGGTATGCACCTGCGGAAGGTTGCGGCAGTTCGTCCCGAGAGTCTTCCAGATGTAGGGCACTGCGTCGAGCCTGATGATGTCTATTCCCTGATTGCAGAGATATAACATGTTCTCCGTCATGTCGTTAAACACTACAGGGTTGCGGTAGTTCAAGTCCCACTGATAGGGGTAGAACGTCGTCATTACTACCTTGCCGGATTCAGGGTTGTACGTGAAGTTGCCGGGGGCTGTAGTCGGGAAGACTTCAGGGAGATTCTGCTCGAACTGGTTCGGAATGTCCCAGCTGTCGAAGAAGAAATATCTATCCTGAAATTCCTTCTCGCCCCTGCGTGCCCGCTTTGCCCACTCGTGATCCTCGCTCGTGTGGTTCATCACGAAGTCAAGGCACACGCTGATTCCCTTGCTGTGGCAGTCCGCGCATAAGTCGGCCAAGTCGTCCATTGTGCCTAAGTCAGGGCGCACCTTCCTGAAGTCTGACACTGCATAGCCGCCGTCGCTCCGGCCCTTCGGTGTGTCGAGTAAGGGCATCAGGTGAAGGTACGTTACTCCGCATTCCTGTACATAGTCGAGGTGGGACTTCACGCCCTGCAGGTTCTTCGCGAAGCACTCGGTGTACATCATCATTCCGAGAATGTCGTTGCCTGCGTACCATGTCGGGTCGGTCTCGCGGGCCTCGTCGAGTTCACGGAGAAGATCATTGCGTTCTGCCCAGCACTTGGCCAGCATTGAGCAGAAGTAGTCGAAGGCCTGTTTGTCGCTGCCGTAAAGCTCATAGTAGAGCCACTTCAACTCGTCATAGTGCCGCGCTAATCTGGCTTCAAAAATGTTCATGAAAACTAGTAACCTCCTTAGTGATTTATGTGTGTGGGAAAAAGTGTTATAAGTATAGCAAAACCGGGGCTGCTTTTGTCCCCGGTAATTGTGTGATTTTGCGTGAATGTGATTACCTCTTCAGGTTCACTACTTCCTCGAGTATCTGGTCGCTCACCGTTACAACGCGCGTGTTCGCCTGAAATCCTCTCTGCGCAATGATGAGGTGCGTAAATTCTTCCGTCAGGTCTACGTTCGACATCTCCAAGTACTGAGACATTATAGAGCCTTTGCCGTTCGTGGTTGCTCCGTCAATGTTTGCGTTGCCGGAGTTGACCGTAGCCTGAAACATTGTGTTGCCTATCTTCTCGAGACCCTGCTCGTTCGCGAAGGTCGCGAGTGCTACACGGTAAAGCGGAATGTTTATGCCGTTGTCGTAGCTGCCAGTGATTACTCCGTCTATCGCTATTGAGTAGTTCTTGAGGACTCCCATCGTGTAGCCGTCCTGATAAATCGGCTTAGTGGTCGTCTCGGAAGCAAACTGAGTTACGCCGTCAATATTCTCTCCGCCCTTGCCGACTCCGCCTCCGAAGTTCAGAGTTACTACGCTGTTGGGCTGGCCGTCTAACGAGAAGGGTAATGTTATCTCTACTTCCGCGTTCGGGAATCTGTCATTGCCGTCTCCGCGCCTGTTCTCGCCGGTGTTGTCAACTGCGTTGCTTATCCTGCCTGAACCGTCAAACTCTATCTCTCCTGAACTGGGAGTAGGCCTGATATTGGCAAGCACGTCTTCACCGCTCTGTTCGTCCTTCTCCACAAGGAACGCCTCCCAACGCCACCGGTTCTCCGTGATCTTCTTGAAGTTGACCTCCAGCGTATGCTCCTTGCCGTTGTCGTCGTAGATTGTGCATTTCGTTGCGTGGAAGCCGCCCTGATACGTCGTGCCTACTGTCGTCCACACGCCTTCGTTCGTCAGTTCGCCGGGATCGTCAAGGTTCTGTGCCTGCTTGAATCTGAGAGTGTCCGTCTTGCTGCTCGTCTGGGTCGCACTGCCCAACGCTATCTGGAAGTTCGGCCTCACTTCTCCTGCATCTTCGTCCGCTCCAAGAACACTCCCGGCAACTATACGGTAGCCTAGAGGGGCATTGCTGTTGTCAGAGTCGAGCCACTCCACAGAGTCAAATGTTCCGTCCGTGTTGAAGAATACGTTAGCTTCGAGCTTGTGCATCCGCTCAACTGCTCCGTCAGCAAATGTTCCGTCATCCTGCACGTCCGCATTGCTGTAGCCGTAATACCACAGCGTCATCACTGATGAAGTCTTCGACAGGTCAGAGTTCAGTGCGTCTACCGTCCTCTCGTTGAACTCAGCGACAAAGTTATACTCTACCTTATGAGGCTCGGCTGCCTGTGCTTCTCCGTCGTCGTTGAAGTATGGCACTGTGGGAGAACCTGACAGCTTGAAGCTCGTGTAGTTCATGTTGTCCTTCAGGTTATACGTGAACACTGTAGGATTGGCCTTCACTGTCCCTTCTTCGGCTATAAGCGCGTCATAATTTGCCCTGAAGCCGTCGTTGGTTGTAGATACCTCTCTGCCGTCTGCCCCGGTGAACGATATAGTCCTTATCTTGAGCGTGCCTGAGTTGTCGTCGTACTGTGCTGCGAAGTACTGCGGAGGTGTCTGACCCGGGAATCTGTAAACCGGCATGAGCTTATCGAGTTCGTCCTGAGTCATACCTGCAACAGCTTCCTGAAGGTTAGACGAGTCTATGAAGACCATTCCGCTCGTAAGCCAGCCCTCGACACTTCCTGCTGTGTCTGTTCCGGGGGTCCCGTTGTCTGCATCTGCATCCCCGTTCAGCGTAGATATGTATGTAGGCTCGCCGTCCTCTTCTGCAGGTTCAACCCTGAATATTCTGGGAAGACTCAGCACAGGGAGGCCGTCTCCGCTGCTGACATCGCCGACATTCAGCATGTCAAATGTGAGTTTTGTCTCTCTGCCGCCGTTTGAGAACGTCAGGTCGAGATAGTTAGCTCCTGTTCCGCTGTTAGCTCCGTCTGCTCCGCCATTGTAGAGAGATTCCATGCGGATTCTGTCGTTCGTGTTGCTCAGTGCGCTAGTGGTGAAGCTGAGTTCGTACTCATTGCCCCCCATAGGAACGCGGGCTGTTCCGTTTACGTTGCCCTTCCAGCCTGCAGATGCATTGAAGCGCAAGTCAGCGTAACCATAAGGCAGATATGCACTGCTCCGGCTGTCGAGGTTGCACTGATAATCTACCTGTGTCGTGGCCTTCGCGTCTATCTTCTGTCCTAAAGGAACATTAACTGTTGAGAGTGATGCTGCCTGCTGGTAACCGTCTAAAGGTGTCTCCTCGTACTGGTAGCCCTGCAGCTTGTAGCCCGAGCCTGATAACACCATATCACTGTTTGCGTCAAGCACACACGCCCCCGATCGGCTGTATATCTGCTGATTGCCGTTCTGGTACACGAAGAAGCCCTTATCCTGAATCATCATGTCCGACGTGTTGCCGGTGTACTGTCCTGATCCCTGAGTGTGAATCGTCTCAATCGCTGACACGCTCACTCCTAAACCTACCTGCGCGGGGTTGATGCCGCCCCGTGAGTCCCCTGCTCCGGAAGCGTACTTGTTAGCCTGATACATCAAGTCCGCAAATATTGTGTTGTCCTTCTTGAAACCGGTAGTGTTTGCGTTGGATATGTTATTGCCCGTAACGTCGAGCATCGTCTGGTGAGCGCGAACACCCGTTACTGCTGTAAATAATGATCTGAGCATGTATTCACTTTATCCTTTCTGCGTTGTCTTTACGCGTATTATAGTCTACTTTTCTGCGGGCGTTCGTCCTTGCTCCCCGTGGGCTGATTAAGTGTCTCATCCGTGAGTACACTGCTTCTCTGCGTCAGCTTATCTCGCTTACTCCTTCAACGTCCTCGAGGTTCACTTCTCCCTCGCTGGTGTCGAGCACGATTTTTCCGTTCGGGTCGAACCACACGTGATTGACCACTGCGGCAACCTGAGTCATCTCTTCGCCCTCACCCTTCGTGAAAGCTACTGCCTTGCCTATGTACTGCACTGCGCTGAACTTGTTAGCTTCAGCCATTGACTCGAGAGTCTTGTTCATGTTCTGCATCTGCTCGAGGCTTGAGAACGTCGCCATCTGCGAGACAAACTCCCTGTCCTCCATAGGATTCAGCGGGTCTTGGTTAGACAGCTCGGCAATCAGGAGCTTCAAGAATGCATCTTTGCCCAGAGTGTCATTCGTTGCATTAGTTACGGCTGTTGATGAGCTTGATGATGTCGTGCCTGTCGTCGGCTGAGTTGCTGTGATGTTAGCTAAATTCGTGTAACTGTTTACGTCTGTTACTGGCATGTTGTCTCCTCCTTCCGTGTGATTATGCTACCCAGTAAAGCAATCCTTCTTCAAGGTCTATGCGGAACTCTTCGGTCTCGCCGTCGTCTTCAGAGTCTGCAAAGTAATTCATGTAGGGGCTGCGCTGGTCTTGGCCCTGCTGGTTCTGCCCTGTGCTGTCCTGCTGAACATCAACTGTGAACTCTGCTACCTGGACACCTTGCTGGGATAAATTCATGCGTAATTGTGATAGTTGGTCTTGCACCAATTGTCGGATTTGCTCACTTGACACTTTAATTGATGCCTCAACGCCTGATGTCCCGCTCGTAAGCTCTACTGATATTCTGCCGAGCGCGGGAGGGTCAACAACGACTCTTGCCTTCTGTACACCGTCAGCACGTATGAACCTCACAACATTAGTGATGCCGTTGCGGACGAGTGAAGGCTGTGTGAAGTTTTCCGTTCCCCGCAAGTCCAGAGGTGCAGGTGAAGTCCGTGATGCTGTCCTGCGTGAGGTGAGGACTCCCTCGAAGTACGCCGAGAAGTCCGGGCGCGAGTCCGTCCTGCGAGCTGGAGTCGGTGAGTCTGTGTCTGCGGTCTGAGTCCTGCGTGTCTCAGTGTGGGGACGAGAAGCCGAGTCCCTCGAGTCCGAGCCGGAGTGTCCCTGACTCTGGGGCTGATCTTGACTGCCGGGCTGATCGCTGGCGGAGTCGTCTTGCTCTGATGTGCGCGAGCCGAGAACTTCACGGAAACTCTGAGGCCTGTCCTGAGCCGTCGGAGTCTCAGGAGAGTCTTCGGGCTGTACATGAGAGTCTGGCTGTGGTGTACTGACCTGACGGGCGGCTGGCTGTGAACTTGCTGACTCTCTGCGCTTAACCGGTGCAGGAGTCCGGAGCTGCTCTGATGACTCGTCAGGAAGCTCTGTCTGCTGCGGCGTGCTCGGGAGAGAGACCATGCCCGCAAACTCTGCGCTGGCCTCCGGAGTCTCGGACTGTTCTTCTGATGATTCAGAGTCTTCGTCTGTCTTGGCCGGGACTTCATGAACTTTTGGTGCTATGCGGTCTGCAACTGCGCCGAGCAGCTTCACGGCAGGGTGAGTATCTTCACCGCCCTCTTGCCTGAGTGCAGAAGCTATTTCGCTGACAGTCTGCACTATCTCTTCACGCAGGGCTTCAGGCAGCTCATTGATATTCTCATCTCTGATTACTTGTTCCGCCAATTGAGCAAGCTCTTCATCTGCAGGGAGCTGGATTTTCCCTGATACATAGTCTTTCACCCTGCTGATTAGCTCTCTCACTTTTGGGCCAAGCTCAAAGTGTGCGGACGCTTTCTCCGGAATTTCCTCATCTTCAGGCCAGATTACCGCATCATCATCTTCAGCTTCAGGCGAAGGCGTAAGTGCCTCTTCGGACTCCTGGACGATCTCCGGCCCGGCTGACTCTCCTGACAGAAACTCGATAATCGGCCTCACAAATGAGTTATTGGCCGTGAAGGTCATAACTGCTTCAGGCACAGAAGGAAGCGATACCTCCTCCTCTAATACTTCACCTTCCTCACTCACTGCATCCATTAATGCAGCAAACACTCCGGCCTGATTGTCCGCAGTCTCTGGTAAAAGTGTCATGTTCACCTGAGGCAGCAATTGAGGGGCTATGCAGGTCTGAAGTGAAGCGAATATATCTGCTGACATGATTAAACGCCTCCTTTAACGGTTATTGTTCTGCCGGGCTATAGACATCAGCTCTGTAATTCTTGCGGCTTTAGTCGGCTTGAGCTTGCCCATAATTGATGCCCTTGCGTCGTTCGGAAGCCTCATCAGTAACTCAACAGCGAAAGGGTCTCTGAGCTGCTCGATAACTGCTGCTGCATTTCGGGCGGACATTTCGCGGTAAGTACGCGCTACCTGATTGATGAGTTCCTGCTCGGTCTCGGTAGGGCCGTCTGCCTGTTCTGCCTGTGCTGCCTCTTGTGCTTGGAGCCTTCGCATACGGCGGGAGACATCGCGGGAGAGTTCGACGAGTGCGAGTTCTCTGTTCTCGTAGATCTCCATGCGCGAGACATCCCGGCTCTCGAGTGCACGTTCCTGTGCGTCGAGTCTTCTCTGCCACTGCTCAAGCTCTACAGCTCTGCGTTCACCTACACTTAATGCGTAGAACTCCGGGACATTGAAGAACTCTGCAAGCTGAGGGCCGAAGTAGGGTATTTTGGGAATGATAGTCCAGAATAACGGCCTGCCGTCCCAAATTCCGCTGAGGTGCATTCCTGTAGCTGTGCCTAATGCTAGAAGCAGAAGCCACAAGAAAAATGTAAATTTACCCATGCCCTTTTTCTTCTTTTTGCGCCGGACTATTACAGGCTCTGACGGTGCGTCTGGATTGGGCGCGGGATTAGCTGGTCTCTCTTCTGCCATGTTTTAGCTCATCTCCCTTAATCTGCGGTATATTGACATGATATTTTTCACGTAACGCTTTGATACTTCCGGAATGTTGCCGCTGTCTACTCTTGCTGGGCCTGCATTGTATGCCGCTAATGCTTTCTCTATATCCCCGCGGTATTTATCGGACAAATCAGAAATGTATCTTACGCCGCCTTCTATGTTCTGTGCGGGGTCAAAGGGGTCTGATACTCCCAGCATTGCAGCAGTACGGGGCATTAGCTGCATTAATCCCTGTGCGCCTTTGTTGGAGACTGCATCAGTATTCCACCCTGACTCTACCTGAATCATGGCGCGGATCAGTTCACCGTCTATGTTGTACTTTTCTGCGCAATCATCTATTACATCTTTAAGCTCCGTGTAGTTAGTCTTGCCGGATATATTGCTCCTCGTTCCGGGTGAATTACGGCCTATCCTGTTTACGTCATTCAGGACATCAACAAATCTGCTTCTGGCCGGGTTATCAGGCTGATTGTACATGTCGGGCATTAACCGCCTGTTGATCTCCTCAATCCTGCTCAGGACACGCGTAATATTAGTCATATTCGGGCCTATCATTCATTAATTCTCCTTTCGTGAACACTGTATATTAACCATTTGTATTTACTGCCTGTTGTCTCTGCACAAGCCACAAGTAGTATTTCATTAACTCTCCTTTCGTGAATAATGTATATTAACCGCCTGTTGTCTCTGCACAAGCCGAAAGTATATTTTGATTAACTCTCCTTCCGTGAATATTGCATTGTAGCAACATCATCTAGTTCATTCTGCTCTATACCTAACTCTTCCTGAAAACTTGCCTCCTTCAGGTGATCTATATATGTCTCCATTATCCGCACGTCTTTATGCCGCTCAACTAATCTTGCTTCAGTGTTGGCAATACGTGTTCTGACTTCGGCGAGAGAAGATTTCCCGCGTGATATGTCAGTGTCAATAGCATCAATAAACTGTCTCTGAAACCACAAATCATTTGCGCTTACTGTCTGAATACCGGCAGTGCTGAAGTCATGAATTGCCTGTGCTTTCTCTCCTTCAAGCTGCGTTATGTGAGACATTACGGCACGTTCTTCACTGCGTTCTGCGGCTAATATGGCCTGTTCATTTCTGCGGCTGTCCTCTCGGATTTTCAGTATGCGGTTAAATTTTGCTATTCTCTGCTGCATCAGACTATAGTATCAATATCACGTTTGCCGTAAATCACATTAAGGACGTTTACAATGCGCCTTTCTTCGTCAAGTGAGTAAATAATCACGTAGTTATCAACAGGGAAATAACGTAATGCATTACCTCTAGAGTCATATTTTCTGACGCGGTAAATCTTAGGGAATACAGCAAGAGCTTCTGCAGCAGATAGTATTCTGTTTCTCTGCTGTGAGGCTGCTTCAGGATTCTTGAGATTCACAGATATATACGCACATAACCTTCTTATATCATCAACAGCAGGTTCTGTGATTTCTACCCTAAAGTGCTTCATCATCTGCCTCCAGTATTCTTCTGGCTTCGTCTATGGTGTAAGTACGTCCTTCATTTACAGCCTTGAAAGACTCCTGAATCATTGCGTCAAACTCTTCTTCCGTCATGTCGTCAATGCATGGAATAGGCGGTCTGCTGAAATCATCAGGAAGTTTCTTTCTTGAAACAACATAACGCAAAAGAGTATTCATAGCATCACTAATAGATGTCCCTAACTGCTCAAATACAACCTCAGCCTGTCTCCCTAATTCCGGCTCAACCTGAATAACTATACCCATTGTTATTATTCCTCCTTCACCATTTATTATTGCTGGCTGGGGTACGGCGCAAGCTCCAATAATCTCTTGTCCGTCTCCTCAAAACTGGTAGGGTCTTCAACTCTCTGCGACAGAAACCCTCTCACCGCCTCCATATTAGCCAGTGCCCAATCAACACGCATATTGCTTCCGGTCTTATACGCACCGATATTAATCAAGTCCTCGCTCTCAGCATAAGTAGCCATCAAGTCTCTTACTCGAGCAGCAGCATCAAGATGTTCACGGGACACCAGCGCAGGCATTACACGGCTCACGCTGTCAAGCACACTCACAGCAGGGTAAAAGTTCCTCGCAGCAATCTTCCTGGATAACACGATATGCCCGTCAAGAATACCCCTCACTGTATCAGCAACAGGTTCATTCATATCATCGCCATCAACAAGTACGGTGTATATTCCCGTAATACTTCCTGTCTCTCCTGCCCCTGCACGCTCAAGCAGACGTGGGAGCATCTCGAACACTGAAGGCGTGTAACCCCGAGTCGCCGGAGGTTCACCGATAGCGAGTCCGATTTCCCTCTGGGCACGGGCAACACGGGTAACTGTGTCCATCATGAGGAGGACATCTTTTCCCTGATCCCTGAAGTACTCTGCAATGGCTGTAGCTGTCATTGCGGACTTGAGCCTTATCAATGCCGGCTGATCCGACGTAGCAATCACCAGCACAGAACGCTTCAAGCCTTCCGGCCCTAAATCGCGCTCTATGAACTCTCTGACCTCACGCCCTCTTTCGCCGACAAGGGAAATCACGTTTACGTCAGCCGTCGTGTATCTGGCCATCATGCCCATCAAGGTACTTTTGCCGACTCCCGAGCCTGCGAAGATTCCTATACGCTGCCCCTTTCCCAGAGTGAGCATTCCGTCAATGACTCTCACGCCGACGCTGAGGGGAGTATCAACCATTTTGCGCCGCAAAGGATGAGGAGGAGTCGCGTAGAGGGGGTAGAAGTCTGATGCAACAACCGGGCCTTTGTCATCTATGGGGTTGCCCAAGCCGTCAAGCACCCGGCCAAGAAGTGCATCACCTACCGGGACTTCAAGCGGCCTGTTAGTTGAGACGACATCACAGCCCGGGCCTACTTCCTGCAGAGCACCGAGCGGCATCAAGAGCACACGGTCATCCCTGAAGCCCACAACTTCAGCGTCGAGTTCATGCGAGCCGTCCCGAAACTGTATGTGGCACAAATCCCCGACTCTGACATCCGGCCCCTGAGACTCTGCAACCAGCCCTACCACCTGAACAATGCGCCCGTTAATCTTGATAAGGGGCTTCTGCAGCAAATCAACCGCAAATAGCTGAAATAATTCGCTCTCTTCAGTCCTCATGATTTCTCTTCCTTCTTGACCTGCTGGAATATCTCATCTACTACTGATTCTATCTGCGACATCTGAGTCCGCCACCTTGCGTCATACACTCCGAGTCCTGTCTCGACAATGCAGCTCCCGTTCTCAATGTTTGGGTCAGACTTAAGCTCGAGCTTCTTAGTTCCCCGCAAGGCCTCACGAAATTTAGTGTCGAGTTCTCCCTCTAAGTGCTTCATGTCGTCGGGCGATACATAGATGAGAATCTGGTTCTTGTCGCTGAGGCGGGAGAGCAGTTCAGACAGCACGGTATCTATAGTATTCGGGTCGAGTTCAACCTGCCTGTGAAGCATACGCCTTAGCATTTCAGTCCAGACGCGAATCATTCTGGGTTCATTGAGCTTGACGAGTTCCGCAAAGTCGGACTCTAACTTCTTGCCGAGATTGTCAATCACGCCCGCCAGAGCAGAGTATTTCTCCAGATATTCACGTTCAACTTCTTCACGCGCTTTCTTGAGGCCTTCCTCATAGCCCCGCACCTGCCCTTCACTGATTGCCTGTTCTCTGGCCTTATCAGCTATCTTCTTAGCGTTCGCCTGTGCCTCTGACTCGAGCTTCTTTCTTCTGGACTCATAGTCTGACCTCACAGAAGATATTTCACTCTGAAGCCTTGCGTTATCCTCTGAAAGCTCCATGTTCTTGACTTCCGCACCGCTGAGGCTGTTAGCAAGAGATGCCACATGAGCGGTTAATTCTTCAATCTCTCGCGCGTAACGTTCCGGGACTTTGACCTGCGCCCTCTTTGGAGGAGGTGATGACTTCTCATCTGACTTCTGCTCTTGAGGTTTTGCTCCGTCCTGCTTGGGAGGCTTTACGCCGTCCTGTTCTATCTCGCTCTCAAGAATGCCTATCTTGACAGCCTGAGGCAAGAGCCTGACAGTCCGCAATACCCTCTGATGTGCAAGACCGTTAGACAATCATATCGTCTCCTCCGCCCGAAGCTATCACTATCTCGCCCTTCTCCTCTAAGCTGCGGATAACGTTGACGACTTTCTGCTGTGCCTCTTCCACATCTTTGACGCGCACAGGCCCCATGAAGTCCATATCTTCCTGTAACATTTCGGCTGCTCGCTTGGACATGTTCCGCAGGTATTTCGTCTTGAGGTCTTCTGTAGCTCCTTTGAGGGCAAGGCTGAGTTCCTTCATGTCGACCTCGCGCAGTACTCTCTGCAATGCACGGTCATCAAGGCTCATGCTGTCTTCGAACACGAACAGACGCTTCTTTATCTCCTCTGCGAGTTCGGGATCGTTCTCCTCGAGGTACTCCATGATGTTGCGTTCAGTGGCTCTGTCGGTGCTGTTGACGATCGCCACGACTGCATCAATACCTCCTGCAACGGTGAAGTCCTGACCCATTACTGTACTCAATTTGCGCTCAAGCACTCTTTCTACCTCCCTCAAGACTTCAGGGGTAATTCTGTCCATGTTAGCTATTCTCTTGGTTACATCGGCCTGAAGAATGGGGTTAAGTCCGCTCAGAATCATTGCTGCCTGCTGAGGCTCAAGGTATGACAGGATTAACGCTATAGTCTGCGGATGCTCATTCTGAATGAAGCCGAGTATCTGTCCTGCGTCAGTGTGTCTCATGAAATCAAAAGGTTTGACCTGCAGGCTTGCCGTAATCCTTGCAAGTAAATTCTGTGCTCTCTCAGGGCCGAGAGCTTTCTCCAAAACGTCGCGTGCATATTCGACTCCTCCTCTAGCCATGAACTCACGGGCCATCAGAATCTCCTGCGCTTCCTTCAGGACTGTGAGCTTAACGTCCGGCGTTACTTTCCTGAGATTAGCTATCTCAAGCGTGATTAACTCTATCGTTGAGTCATCAAGTTTCTTGTAGACTTCAGGCGCAATATCGCTCCCAAGCGACACCATCAAGACAGCAATTTTCTCGCGTCCTGATAAGCCTTTAGGAGCAGATTTATCTTCTTTCTTCGGCGGCATTTAATCACTTCTCCCTTATCGTGAAAAAAATACTCCCTTCTCGCAGGGAGCATCAAGTATCTTTACCTGTCTAGCTGTCCATTGAGAGCCATTCATTGACCAGTGTAGCAATCTCGTCAGGATGACTCTTCGCGTATGCCTTGAGCTGTTCCTCAAGCACAGCCATTTCGCCCTGAAACGCCAGAAGATCCGGCGACGTGAGCATCTCCTGAATCGTGGGAACTTTCTTGCCCTCTGCCTCGATCTCCTGAATAGCGAGTCTCGCTCTCTTCATGCGTATCCAGATATACAGGGCAATCAAGACGACCAGCAGCACAAAGAACGCAGCCAATGAGCCGTAAATTATGCGCCACATTCTTTCCTGCCTGAGCTGTTCCGCCATTGCATCAGCAAATGCCGTAGAGAACCGCATAGCCCTGACAACTAGGCTGTCTCCGCGTTCTCTGTTGTAGCCGATTGATGACGCTATGACTTCCTGAATACCTTCAAGCCGTTCATCTGTGAGTTCATTGTACTTGTCATCAATTAACACGCTCGCAGAAAGTCTCCGCACTCCTCCGGGCGTAACTACCTGATCTCCTTTGCGCGTAGTTATCTCATAGTTCGTTGTGTTGTTGGAGCGGTTATACTCACTCTCTACCTGCGTTGAGTTTATTGCGTAACCGGGAATGTTAGTCGTAGTGCCGGGGTTGCCGTTGACGGGGTTACCCTGCCCTGTGTAGCTTTCCTCCTGACGTTCTGCGCTTCTCGGGACTCCTGTGCCTGTCTCTGGGTTGGGCGTGTACTCAACGTAAGAGCTGGTGCGCTTGTCGAAGTCGAGGTCTATTCTGACTCTGACGACCACAGTACCCGGCCCGAAAACCTGCTCGAGCATCATGCGTACCTTGTTCTCAAGCTCGCGTTCATGCTGGCGTTCAAGCTCCCTCTGCACTGAAGTTATAGCGTTCGTGCCGTCGGTGTTGTACATGATCATGTTATCCGACACCATGTCAGAGAGTACGCGTCCCGTAGTGTCAACTACTGTAACTGCGTCGGGTTCTAGGCCGTCAACACTATGCGCGACTAGATGAATGATAGCCTTTACCTGATTCGGGCCTAATGTTGCTCCCTGCCTGAGTCTCAGCAATACAGAAGCGGTTGAAGGTTTCTGCTGTTCAAGAAAAAGCCTCTGTTCAGGAATGACTACACTTACACGGGCATTCTCTACCTGCTGCATCTGAGCAATAGTCCGCGCTAACTCTCCTTCGATAGCGCGCATGTAAGCTACTCTCTGCTGAAACTCACTCATCCCCATATTTGACTCGTCGAAAATCTCAAAGCCTGTAGTTCCGCCTTTAGGCAGTCCCATTTGAGCGAGGGCTAATCTGGTCTCATAAATCGCTCCTCCGGGCATAAGGATAGCGTTTGCATTAGGGTCTAACCTGTAGGGTATGTTGTTCTCCTTCAGGTAATCAACTATAGCCGCCTGATCACTGACTTCAAGCCCGGCATATAAGGGTTCGTAAGCAGTGCCTCCGGACATGAAGATTAAAGCAGCGAGGCCTATTATGACTGCGAAAACTGCAAAGAAAATTGACGCTCTCTGCCAGAGTTTAAGTGATGCCCAGAAGTTCAGGAATGAGGCTGCCCAGCGTCTTAAACTGTCCATGATTTATCACGTTTAGCCTGTAATCCTTGAGAGAGCCTGATATGCGTCAAGAAACTTGTTGCGCACTTCCATCACGAGACGCAGAGCCGTATCCGCCCTAGAGGACGCTAACACGACTTCCGAAATGTCCTCAACGTCTCCGATAGCGAGGTCTCTAATTTTCTTCTCTGCATCAAGCTGAAGGGTATTCACTTTCTTGATGGAATCAGTGAGCATATCCTCGAAAGACAAAGCAGGGGTTTCTTTCTGCCGTTCAGCCTTAGGAGCTGAATATGTGCTGTAAACACTTCTAGCGGCTTGCTGAGTGCCCTGACTATAAACCTGCGAAAAATCTATTAACAGACGATCCATTAATTAGGCCTCCCAGTGAAATAATATATTGTTGTCGCTCCGTCGATATGCTTCATGATTTTCTCTATGATTATGATGTGCGGAAAGCCGGACAGCCTAACTCCTTTAGACGTGCCGGTCATAAATCTTATATTTTCGCCCCTTCTGAAAATTTATCGCGTTAATTTTACACCCAGAATACACAAAATCTTCATGGATATTAATTTTTCGGACAAAGAATTTTCTGCGATACACTATAATAGCATGACCAGACAATAATTTATTATTCTTGCGAAGGGAGATTTATTCTTTTCATGAGGACACTACTAATATCTTTTGCGCTGCTGATTATGTTATCACTTCCTGCATGTTCAGCGGAAATCCCTGACACATATTCAGGGACGATAGCATCACTGAACTTTTACCCGAGCGGAGCGAAGTTTGTGTTTCTGATAGAGCCGCAGGACGAGGACGGAAATTTTGAGGCCTATCTGCCCGGAGCCTTCACGCCGGAGTCAATCAAGCTCCTGAATCCTGAGAACGTCTACGGGGACATCCGGACAGAGAGACGATCGCGCACACGCTGGACACCTCCTCAGCTGGCAGAACTGAAAGCACAGCAGGAAGAACAGGCGGAGACAGTGAGCAGCCTCACAGCCAAGCAGTCATCCCTCGAGCAGACTCTCTCGCTCCTGAAGAAGCTCGAGCCGGACAACGCAACCAATCCGCTGGATCTTCTGAAGTACATAACGAGTGCACAGGAACTCCGGCAGAAGACAGAGGACGACCTTGCAGATCTGAAAACGGAACTCGCCGCAGAGAAAGAGAAATTGACCATGCTCAACAGCGAAGTGAATACCCGCCGTCCTGCAGGAGAGAGCAGCTACTTAGTCATCACCGGGCGGGCAAAGGGAACGGTGAGAGTAGAGGCCTTCACCGGGTCAGCATCATGGAGGCCTAGATACACGCTGAACATGGACAGCAACTCCGGAGATATAGAGGTGCAAATGTTCATCAGAGCCTCACAGCGCACGGGCTTAGACTACACCGGGCCGTTCACGCTTCACACGAAGACACCTGACGAGAACATCAGCACGCCAGACCTTCAGCCGCTCAAGGTAGGCATAAGGCCCAAGAGCGAGCGGGTACTCTCGACATCAGGAATGAGCGTAATGCGTACTAACAGAATGTACGAGTCTGCAAAGATGGCTGCTCCGATGATGGAGGATATGGACATGATGGCAGAGGAGGAGACTGCAGACAGCGCATATTCTGCACCCAGAGCTTCCGGCCCTGCAGTTCAGGAGAGTCTCTCCGACCGTGCCGTAAACGTTGAGGGAACGATAACAGGCGACGGAAACGAGAGGGAGTTTGAGGTCGCGCTCGGAGGCCTGAAATTGTCAGCGACCCCGATAATCATGCTCATTCCTGAACAGAAGGACAAGGCGTGGATAATTGCGAGCATGGACGAGGAAAACGACAAGCTGATACCCGGACAGGCCGAGCTGAGAGTGGACAACTACCCGTCAGGCAGGATATTTATTGAGGAGTTCGGGACAGGCCAGAGACGAGTACCTTTCGGCTACGCAGACCAGATAACAGTGAAGAAGGAATCGTTAATCGGGAAGACCGGAGTCTCGTGGTTCAGCGGAGTATTCACGAGCGGGTACAAGCTGCAGATAACGAACGGCACGAAGACCGACAAGCTCATCACAGTACGCGACAGGCTGCCCGTTCCGACGGACGAGAAAATCAAGCTGGATGTGAAGCGCATTGAGCCGAAGGAGAAGGAGAAGGATGCGGAGAACCGCTACACGTGGGAGATAAGCGTTCCTGCCGGGAAGACGGAGACAATAATAGTTGATTACACATTGAGCTACCCGTCAGGAGAGGAGCTGCAGTACAGATAATCATGAAGTGGATAACATTTCCTCCTGTAGTAGCGATACTAACAATAATGATTGCGAGGTCATTCGGCGAAGGCAGCATAGTAATGAGCCTTGACCTCTCAATCTGGGGGCTTGTGTGGCTGCTGTTTATCATCTTGAGCGTTCTCTACGGAATGTTCATACATTACGGCTTCATGATGGGATTGATACCGCTGCAGGCAGTAGCTCAGGGAATAATCCTGTGCCCTATAGCGATAATCTATGGCGCAAGGATGTTCCAGTGGCTCGGAGTACTTTTAGCGGTATGCGGAGCTGCGGCGTTGCTTGTTGCATACAATCAGGCGGAGGCAGAGCGGCATAAAGTAGTAGTTCTTGAGGTAGAGGATGACCTGAAGCAGTTACCCGTGAACTTTGCGATAACTGACGAGACGGGAGCAATTCTGAATCTCACTAACGACATGCTCGACGTGTTAGGCCTCTCAAGAATCAACATGCTCGGCAAGAACATAAGCGACTGGTTCAGCCCTGTATCCAAGACTGCGGAAATAGGCGGCAAGATCTGGGACATAAAGCGAATAGGCCTCGAGAACGGAAAACGCTTCTACTTTGAGCTGACCCCCAAAGGCTTACCTACAGGCAGTGAGAACTCAGACGACCACAGCGGACAGAATACAGGGAACAATGAGCCTCTGCAGTTTATTGACCCTGATACACAGCTTCACACGTTCACTTACGGCTTCGCGAGAATCTCCGACGAACTCTACCGTGCTGGGCGTTATGGCCGTGCAGTGAGTGCGGTAATGTTAAGGCTGGTGTTCCCGCAATTGCTGCCGACTGATGACATGGAGAAATACGTCCGGCCGTTCAGGGCATACTGCGCGAGAGTGAAGAAGGATCTGCGGCAGTCAGACACAGCGATTCAGACGGGAGAGTTCCAGTTCTTGGTTTTGCTTTCCGAGTGCCCGTATCAGATGGTGGAGAACGTGATAGAGCGTCTTACATCAATAACAAATGCGTTAGTGCCGACGTTTGAAGAGTTTATGCATGTTACAGTGCTGAATGTATACGAGACGTTCGAGGGCGGCAACAATGTCCCTGCGGCGCAAGAGCTGATAGACCGCATGACTAACGCAATGACCCGCAAGTACTCGGCAACTGCGCTTTCAGAATGAGAAGGAGTCTGCTTAACAAATTAATACTCGGCTCATGTGCCGGGCCGTTTATCTTCGGGATACTAATTTTTGTGCTGATATTCGTAGCCGGAGATCTGCTGTTTCAGGCGGCCAAGCTGATTATTGAGCAGGGAGTAGCATTTGCTGTAGTTGCGAGGCTGTTTCTCTATCGTCTGCCCGAAGTAGTGATTATGACCGTCCCGATGTCGTCGCTCCTGTCTACTCTGCTGGGTATGTCAACGCTCAACGGAGGGAGTGAGTTAATCGCGCTGAAGTCTCTTGGTATACCGTTCAGGCGTATATTGCGGCCGATACTCTTCGCATCAATCCTCATCTCGATTACTGCGCTGGGCTTCAATGAGACGTTTGTGCCGTTTGCTTCGATAGCTGCAGACCGGCTCATGAAGTACGAGATCATGAAGAATCAGGCAGCAGCAGTACAGGAGAAAGTGTTTCTGCGCGAGGAGGAAGGCGGACAGCTAAAACGTGTGCTGTACATTGACGAGCTGGACCCTAACGAGGGGAAGATGAGCGGAATAATGATGCACGAGTTTGACGATGGGAGACTGACGACGACTCTTCATGCCCGGCGCGGTATGTGGCAGAATGCGCAGTGGTGGATCGAGGACGGCCGGATCTACAGCATATCCCGTGAAGGTGAAGTGAGCTTATTGCTGCGTTTTGAGCGACAGAGACTCGCTCTGAGGATGTCGCCCGAGCAATTGCAGAGGTCAACGCGCAAGCCCTCGAGCATGAGTGCCCATGAACTCTGGAGCTACATAACTCAGGCCGGGAATGCAGGAACGGACTTGTCGAAGCTGTGGGTGATGTTTCACCTGAAACTTGCTGTTCCTTGGGCGTGCGTGATTATGGCGGTGCTCGGAGCAGGATTCGGAGCGTCAAGACGGGGCAGGAGCGGAGGAGGCGTTGGCTTCGGAATCAGCGTTGTGATGGTGTTCGCGTACTACGTCGTGATGTCGCTGTGCCGGGCACTCGGAGAGTCCGGGAACATTCCTGCGGTCTTGGCCGGATGGGGGCCTAACTGTGTATTCCTAGTGATAGCACTATTCTTCGCATGGAGAGTAGACAGAATATGACATACCTTATCAGGAGAGAGATTATGACAGATAAACAGGCAGTAGAAAATATCGTTGTAGCAATATCGAAGTCGTTCAGCGGAGCAGAGAGCACCAAGAACTGGACGGAGAAAACTATCTGGTTTGATGCAGCTCCTTATGCGTGCGTCGGAGCGGAGAAAGCGTCTAAGGTGTTCGATGAGGCGTTCGGCAATCTGAAGTCCTGTGATGTTGAGATTCTGGACATTAGGACGAACATTAACGGGACTTCTGCGCTGGTGTGTTCAGTGCAGAAGTGGGACACAGTGAATAAGGACGGCACAGCTAACCCTCCGTTCATGATGAGGCAGACGGATTATCTCGAGAAGATTAACGGAGAATGGAAGGTGCTTCACGAGCATACATCTGCGGCGGCTGACTGGGACGGAAAAATCGTTGAATGACGGCTGCGCTTATAGCGGGGCAAGGTATTTTGCCGACAGAGATAGCGGAGAGGCTGTGCGGGCTTCAGGACGGGACACTGATACTAGCTTTGCGTTATGCCCCTGAAGAGCTGGCACACTACGCTTCACGGCACAGGACTCAGAATTGTTGCGTGAGGTGAGGATATGAACACTGCGTTAATTGCCGGACAAGGAATCTTGCCTGTAGAGATAGCGAAAAAGTTACGCAAACTTCAGAATGAGACGCTGATACTAGCTTTGCGTGATGACCCCGAAGAGCTGGCATCTTATTCTTCACGCCTCGTGCACATGAAGACTCCGAATCTCGGGCAAGGAGTACGTGAGATAAAGTCTTTCGGAGCAGACAAAGTAATAATGGCGGGCAGGATTCCCAAGAAGGTAATCTACTGCCTGCCTCTTCTGTTCGACAGACTAACTCGCTCAGTCCTCAAAGAAGCCCTTCACGATGATCACTCACTGCTTGGAGCTGTCGTAAAAGTCCTCGAGTCCGAAGGTATCGAGGTAATCCCTTACTGGCAGATACTCCCTGAATTTATCGCCTCGCAGGGGAAATTGTCTGAGCGTTCACCAACCGGCCAAGAACTCAGGGACATAGATTACGGCATGAAGATACTGCGCATTACGCTTCCGTGTTCATTCGGTCAGGCAGTATGTGTAGCTGACGGAGCAGTTGTAGCAGTTGAGGCGATGGAGGGCACAGACAAGATGATTATTCGTGCCGGTGAGCTTGCAGGTCATGGAACGGCCGTTAAGATGATGCGTGAAGATCAGGACATGCGCTATGACTTGCCGACCGTAGGGACTCGGACTCTCGAAAACATGAAGAAAGCCGGTCTTACTTGTCTTGCTGTTGAGGCTGGGAAGACGTTAATACTTGAGCCGGAAAAATTTTTTGCGCTTGCAGACAAATATCACATAGCAGTATGGGGGATTAATAACGATGGAGTTCATAGTAAATGAGTCAGACAGCACTAGGACAGTGGCTCAAATCCTAGAGTACATCCACGGCAGACTCGAATCCCTGAAGCTGCCCTCAAGAGAGAGAACCCGCGCTGAACTGATGAGCAAGGAATCCCTCTTGCGTCTCTACGAACATGCCGACTTCTCGAAGATTAAGCGTATACGTGCAGGAGTGAGTAATTTTCTGGGCAACATAACGGTAACTCTGAGAGTACCCGGAGAAGAGTTTGTGTTTACAGGCGGGCTTGAGGAGATTATCCCTGACGATGACGACACGGACAATGCGGAGGCTCTGCAGAATGTGCTTCTGCGTTCGTTCGGTAATAACGTAGTCTACAGGCACTCACGGCATCACAACGTCGTAACTGTTCGGGCTGTGCGTTCCGAGTATGCGGGGCTGTACAAGACTCTCGGCGCGCTGATTCTTGCGGTGATTACCGGGCTTGCGTTAAGAGGCACAGAAGCAGGTACACTTCTGAACAGCAGCTTTCTCGAGCCGGTAAAGACAATCTTCATGAACGGCCTCAAGACTTGCGCAGTACCGATAGTATTTTTCTCGATAGTGTCATGTATAGCTGATGCGGGGAATCTCTCGGGACTCCGAAAGATAGGTATGCGTCTTCTGAGATGGTTTCTTGTTATGCAGGTGCTCGGCGTGGTTGTAGGCTTCGGAACTGCATTGCTGGCAGGTGCAGGGAAAGGTGCAGGACTCGCGGCCTCGTCTCAGCCTTCAGGAGCGGGAGCGTCAATATCCCTAATCGACCGCGTGATAAACATCATGCCTGGAAATATTGTGCGTCCGTTTTCTGAGGCGGATATGCTGCAGCTTATACTTCTTGCGTTCATGATAGGTGCTGCTATTTCTGCGACAGGCTCTAAGAATGTCAAGAATATGTTTGCTGAACTGGACAGGGTCTTCATGAAGGTAACCGGCTACCTGATAGGATTTATGCCTCTTGTAGTCTTCTGCTCCATTGCCTCAATGATAATAGCTGCAGGACTTGATACTGTGCTTTCTCTGCTCGGATTGATGCTGACTATGATTATCGGCTTTGCTGTGATGAATGCGGTGTACTGTCTCGCTGTGAGACTCGTGGCGGGGCTTAAGCCTTCAGTGATGTACAGGAAATCATTTTCTGCACTGATGACGGCCTTCATGACGTGCTCGAACAATGCGGCAATTCCTGACATCATGAACGCATCGGAGAGTCTCGGCATCTCGTCAAAGCTATACTCTTTCGGCGTGCCTCTGGGAGTTTCCCTCAACAAGTCGGGGCTGTGCGCATACTCCGCAATGTCAATTATTGCCGCTGCCAACATGTACGGTGTGAATATTCCTGCTATGTCTCTGGTGTCTCTTGGTGTATCGATATTAATAGTAACGCTTGCTGCTCCCAGTATGCCCGGCTCAGGGATAATCTCGCTCTCGATACTTCTTGCTCAGGCGGGGTGTCCTGTGGAGTTTGTGGGGCTGGCGATGAGCATTGATGCTGTGGTTGACATGCTGAGGACATCAACAACGTGTGCGGGCAATATAGCGACAGAAATTATTGTTGCTAAGCTCGGGGGAGAACTCGACACAGAACGTTATTATGCTTGATGCTGTGATTGGCATGCTGAGAACATCAATAACGTGTACGGGGAATATTGCGGCAGAGGTAATAGTTGCAAAGCTCGGAGGAGAACTCGACACAGAACGTTATTATGCTTGATGCGGTGGTTAACATGCTGAGGACATCAACGGCATGTGCGGGCAATATAGCGGCTGAGGTAATAGCTGCGAAGCTCGGGGGAGAACTCAATACAGAACGTTATTACGCTTGATACTTAAGGAGGAAGAATAGTTGCAGAAAGATTTTTACGCTCAGGAAGGAGAGACTCTCAGCCAGTGTTTAGAGTTCATTCATGAGAGCCTTTCCTCACTGAAGCTGGGTGATAAAGAGAGAAACCGCGCGGAGCTTATGTGTGAGGAGTCTCTGGTGAGGCTTATGAATCATGGGGACTTCTCGCAGACCAGCCGAATCAGAATCAACATCAGAAAGTTTCTCGGTAATGTCTCAATAGATATTACAGTTCCCGGCCAGGAGTTCAATTTTCATGAGGGCATGAGCGAGTCTTTGAATCCCAATGATGAGCTTTCGCCCGACGCTATCGAGGCCATACAGAACATGATTATGCGTTCGTTCGGCGGGAAAGTGAGCTATAGGCATTCCAGAAAATATAACATCGTAACTGTTAAGGCTGTACGTTCGGAATATTCAGGGCTGTATATGACTCTCGGCGCGTTCATTCTTGCGGTCATTGCCGGATTTGCGCTCAAAGGAACAGAAGCAGGAGTTTTCCTGAACAGCAATATCCTTGAGCCTGTAAAGACTATCTTTATGAACGGCCTCAAGCTGTGTGCTGTGCCCGTAGTATTTTTCGCGGTGGTTTCATGTTTCGCAGATGCGGGGAGTCTTTCCGGCATAAAGAGGACAGGGAGCAAAGTGATGATGTATTTCATGTTCACGCAGATTTTTGCGATACTAACCGGCCTCGCTCTCATGCTGGTGTTCAGGCCGGGAGCACAGGCAGGACTCACCGCCTCATCTTCAGCCGGAGTTCAGGGGGCTTCAGTATCAATCATGAGCACAATAACAGGCCTTATACCTTCGGACATAGTGAGGCCGTTCCTTGAAGGCAATATACTTCAGGTTATAGTGCTCGCAGTACTGGCAGGCTCATCTATCGGAGCGACATCCGCAAAATCTGTCCGCAATATCTTTGACGAACTCAACAGGGTATTCATGGACATAACTAGGACATTCATACGAGTAATCCCTCTGGTAGTGTTCTGCTCAATAGCCTCGCTTGTACTGACCACAGGGACGAGTACGCTTCTTTCTGTGATGGGAGTGATTCTGATGCTTGCCGGAGCAAATATTATTCTGTTTGCGCTTTACTGGCTGATGGTGAAATTCCTAGCACATCTGAATCCTGCAGTCATGTACAGAAAATCTATGCCCGCCCTTATAACTGCAGCTAGTACATGTTCAAGCGTTGCGGCTCTTCCTGACATGATAAAATCCGCTGAGAATATGGGTATACCTCCTAGCGTTTATTCTTTCACATTGCCTCTCGGCATCACGATAGGGAAAAACATATCAGCCATATACATAATTGTAGGTGTCATGTTCACAGCAAATCTTTACGGAATTACATTCTCGCCTGCTGAATTAGCCCTCATCTGCATATTCACCCTGATTATCGTAATGGCAGCTCCGAACATTCCCGGCGGTGCTGCGGTATCAATGTCGATAATTCTCGCAAATAAGGGACTGCCTCTTGATGCTGTGCCGCTGTTCGTCATGATAGGCAACGTAATAGACCCGCTTGACACAGCAACAGTCTGTGCCGAGCCTCTGGCTGCAGCCCTTGTAGTATCAGCCCGTGAAAAGCTCCTCAGCCTCGAGGCATACTTGGATAAATGATGCGGAAAGAACTTATTGCTAATATTTCAGACTCCCGTGAAATGCTGGCTCAGTCAATGCGCTTCATTCATGAGAGTCTTTCGTCCCTGAAGCTGGGAGATGTTGAGCTTACGCATGCAGAATTGATGTCTGAAGAGTCCCTAGTGAGACTCCTTGAACATGCTGACTTCACCAAGATTGACCGAATCAGAATCAGCGTCCGGAAGTTTCTCGGGAATGTCTCAATCACTATTCACATTCCCGGCCAAGAGTTCGGCTTTAACGAGAGGATGACTGAGCCTCTGAATCCCGGCGAGGATTTTTCGCCCGACAGCCTCGAAGCGATGCAGAATATATTTCTGCGCTCATTCTCTCCTAACCTCAAGTACAGGCATTCCGGAAAGTACAACGTGATACACATCAAGGCTGTGCGTTCTGCGTACTCTGCACTATGGCGGACTCTCGGCGCGCTGGTCTCTGCCGTGATAACCGGCCTGTTACTCCGAATGTACGCTCCAGAAAACGTGAGCATGTTCCTCAGCAATAACGTGTTCGAACTCGTCCGTGATGTCTTCATGAACTTGATGAAGATGTGCGCGATTCCTGTGGTGCTGTTCTCGACGGCGTTATGCCTTGCTGAGATAGGCAGTCTTTCGGGCTTCAGGAAGACCGGCGCAAAATTGATGCGGCATTTCCTCATGAGTCAGGTTATCGGCGTAACAGTCGGTGCAGTTCTGGTGATAGTGTTCAGGACAGGTGCAGGAAGTAATCTCGTCGCAGCAGCTCAGGAGGTAAGCTCTTCCGCGCTGTCAGCCCGGCAAATCGTGATGTCATTCATTCCTGAAAACATAGTAGAGCCTATCACGAGCACGAACATGATTCAGCTCATGGTGTTAGCTGTACTGCTTGGCCTTGCGATGGGAGCGTCAGGAGCGAAGATTATGCGTTCAGTCTTTCACGAACTCAACGATATATTCATGAAGATGACAGAGTTTTTCATGGGTATGATTCCGCTTGTAGTGTTCAGTTCTGTCGCGTCAATGATAATCACTGCAGGAGTAAGCACTATTCTTTCAGTGGCCGGGATATTCTTTACCACGATGGCGGGCTTTGCCTTGATGAACGTAATCTACTGCCTACTGGTGAAGTTCACTGCTTCCCTGAATCCCTTCACGATGTACAGGAAATCTCTTGCTGCAATTATGACGGCCTTCAGCACATGCTCAACCAGTGCTGCACTTCCTGACAGCATGAGGGCCTCTGAGGCTATGGGCATATCATCAAAGCTGTACTCTTTTGCGCTGCCGTTCGGTGCGTCCCTGAACAAGAATGCTTTCTGCCTTAACCTGACAGTAATAGTGATGGGGGCTGCGAACATGTACGGAGTGAAGCTCTCTGCAGGGGCAATAATCACGCTGTGTGTGTCAATAATCCTGATAGCTCCCGGCACGTCATGGGCACCTGTGGCTGCGTTCTCAATGCTCATGTCTCAGGCGGGAGTGCCTTTAGAGGCGATAGGTCTTGTGCTGGGAATATATACGCTGCTTGACATGGCGGACACAGTAACTAACTGCATGGGTACGCTTTCGTCAACGCTGATAGTAGCTGCCAGTGAAAACATGTTAGACAGGGAGGAGTACAGCAAGCCATGAATATATTTGTGTCATGCGGAGAAGAGAGCGGAGATATTTATGCGGGGGACACAGTAGCTAACTGCATGGGTACGCTTTCGTCAACGCTGATAGTAGCTGCCAGTGAAAACATGTTAGATAAGGAGGAGTACAGCAAGCCATGAATATATTTGTGTCATGCGGAGAAGTGAGCG
>JAFSUD010000103.1 GCA_017445405.1 Synergistaceae bacterium | reverse complement strand
ATGCACTCCAGAGAAAGAGACTGCCTCATACATTGAGAAGGTGAAAACATGATAGGAATAGCTAAATACAGCTTTGAAGCCGGGAGAGCTTCCCGCAGCATTGAAGATATTGCTTCAGGCTTATGCACTCCGGAAGAGATAGAGAACATGCACGCAATAGGCCTCAGCAGAGCATACACAGACAATAGCAGGATGATAGACGACATGATACATTCTGCCTTCAATAAACTCTGCCTTGAACAAATGCCCGGCCTGATTCTTGTTGCTCACTCCCTGCCGTTCATCAAGGCTAATGACTCACAGATAATGACATATGCCAAAGATATACCCGTCCTTCTTGTGAGCGGGCTTCCCTGCGTGATAATGCATCGTGCTGTGAAGTTAGCTTCTGACATGGTGAGGGCAGGGACGTACAGGTCAGTGCTTGTTATCGGAGCAGATAAAGCCTACTCCGACAGAGAGCGTATATTCTTCGGTACTGTCATGAGTGATGCTGCTGTTGCCCTTCTCATAAGCAATGAGTGTGAAGAGCACTGCATTCTTGCCTCTCACGTGCACACTAACATAATCGCTCCTTACGGCGAGAACTCGGACGATGGAGACATAAAGCGTTTCCGGGCTGTCAATGTCCAGATGATGAGGGAGGCCATAAGGGTATGCACAGAGAAAGCCGGACTTGATGAAGCCGATTATTATGTGCCCCACACATCGAACAGCAGATTTTGGGACGCAGTGTCCGAACTTTGCAGGACAGACCGCAGACGTTTTCTTGACGGAGGCATTAAGCTGACAGGGCACATGAACTCACACGACAGCTTTTATCATTACATAACTCTCTGCAATGAAGGCATAATCACTAAGGGCAAGACCGCAATGCTGATTAATCCCGGTTTCGGCGGAAGTCAGGGCTGCACTCTGATACGCAGATAGCAGAAAGGAGAGGCGTTAATCAATGTATTATGACGAAATAAGAATAACCGGAGCTTACCAGAACAACCTCAAGAATATATCGCTCACCATTCCCAAGCATAAATGGATCACAGTAACCGGAGTGTCAGGTTCAGGGAAATCCAGCCTAGTATTTGATGTGATATACGCACAGGCACAGAAAGAGTTTCTGGAGTCCCTGAGTGCATACGCCAGAAGAAGTTTCCCTAAAATCGGTGATGTCAATGCAGACAGCATAAGCGGACTCTCTCCGTGCATAGTGATAGACCAGAGCAGTTTTCCCAACACTCCCCGCTCAACTGTCGGGACTTACACAGATATATATACATACTTGCGGCTTCTGTTCTCGCGTGCAGGAGACAGCAGACTATCAGCAGCAGATTTCTCGTTCAATAATGCTCAGGGGGCATGTGATATGTGTGCCGGGATGGGCGAGGCTCTTGCTCCTGACCTCAAGGCATTGCTGAACATGAATCTTTCTCTGAATCAGGGAGCAATCCTTCACAAGACTTGGAAGGTAGGCTCTCGTTACTGGAACATAATACGTGCAATAAACTATTTCGACATGGACAAGAAACTGCGGGACTTTACTCCTGAAGAGATGGACAAGCTGTTATATTCGCCGCCGTTTGTATATCAGAACAATGAGCCCGGACATGTTCAGAACTTCTCCTACGAGGGAATAGTCAGCCGCCTCAAGAAACGCAAAGCTGATGAACGGGGGCTGTCTGCAGTTTCCTATGATGACCAGTTCTTCACAAACGGAACATGCCCTATGTGCAACGGAGGAAGGCTCAAGCGTGAAGCTCTCAAGGTGAAAGTTCACGGCCTGACGATTACGGACTGCGTCAACATGGAGATAACGGATCTATATGAAGCTCTAGGCAAAATGCACGGACATGCTGAGGACGCAATTATTCCCCCGATGATGAAGGCACTCAAGAACTTAATAGATGTAGGTATGGGCTATCTGAACCTGAACAGGCCGAGCTACACGCTTTCAGGAGGCGAGGCTCAGAAAGTAAAGCTGGCAAAAGCTATGGGCTGCTCGCTGTCTGACATGATATATATTCTTGACGAACCTACGGCAGGACTTCACGCCCTTGATGTCCACAGGATGAAGGATGTCATCAGGAATCTGATAGCTTCAGGGAACACGGCTATAGTGATTGAGCACAGCAGGGAAATGATTCTGGCCTCAGACATTGTTATTGACATAGGGCCGGGAGCAGGAGCAGAAGGAGGCGAGGTACTGTACATCGGAGAAGTCAGCAGCATATCAGACTGCAAAGCCTCAGTAACAGCCCCTTATCTTTCAGCACCGGCAGCAAAAATAAAGAAAGCTCCGAGAAAACCTGCAGGCTTCATAACGCTTGAACATATCACCTCAAACAATGTACATGACCTCGACGTTAAGATTCCCAAAGGTATATTTGTATGCATAACCGGAGTCTCAGGAGCAGGAAAGAGTACGGTGCTTGATGAAGTTGTGCGGAGGCATCCCAAAGCGATAGTTGCCGACCAGAGTCTCCCCGGCGGAAACGTGAGAGCAAATGCTGCGACGTACACTAAAGTATTCGACGACATCAGAAATTACTTCAGCGAGTTCACAGGACTGGATGCCTCAGAGTTCTCGTTCAACAGCAGCGGAAGCTGTGAAGCATGTCATGGATTGGGCTACACCGTTACTGATATGCATTTCATCGGAGACATCAGGGCAGTCTGTGAGGTATGCGGAGGAAAACGCTATAAGCCCGAAGTGCTTTCACGCAAGGTTAGGGGAAAGAATATCTCTGACGTTCTGGAAATGACAGTTAAGCAGGCAATAGACTTCTTTCACTTTGAGGAGAACATAACTCACAAGCTGGAGGCTCTTTCTTCTGTAGGGCTGGGGTACATCACTCTCGGCCAGCCTTTGAACTCATTTTCCGGCGGAGAACTTCAGCGTCTGAAACTTGCAGAGAAGATAAGGAATCACGGCGAAATCTACATATTTGACGAACCGATGCACGGCCTTCACTTCAAGGATACTTCACGGCTCATCAGAGTCCTTAACTCACTTGCTGACGGCAAAAACTCAGTGATAGTAGTTGAACATAATCTTGAAGTGATAGCTCAGTCAGATTGGATAATAGACATGGGGCCTTATGGAGGCAAAAACGGAGGACACATAATTTTTGAGGGGACACCTGCAGAAATCCTGAAGTGTGAGGATTCATTGACAGGTCAAGCACTCCGAAAGGCGGTCAGTGATGGACAAGATTAATGCTGTCCTGCGTAATGCTGCGAAGGGTATTTTTGCACGGCGCGAGAATTTCCCTGTGGAGTATCTTTCTGATGTGCGCATTGAGAAAGTTAATAATGCTGCGTGCTGTGATATATGGTTCATGACTAGGGGCTGCTCTCATGACAAGAAGGGAGGGTGTACCATGTGCAATTACGGCTGCGGAAAGGGCTTGATTGTTGATGATGAGGCAGTCATAGCCTCATTAAGTGAGCAGCTTGCAGGTATACACGGAGAGATTGAGGAAACAGCAATATCACCTTCAGGAAGCATGTTAGACGATGAAGAAGTTCCCCCTAAGCTCAGAGAAAAGATTCTTGAACTCGTGGGAGGCCTCAACTGCAGAAACTTTCTCGTTGAATCCAGATGCGACACTCTCACCGATGCAAAGCTGGAGACACTGAAGAAGTACTTGAAGAACGGCAGGATATACATAGAGACAGGGATAGAGAGCTGTAATGACTGGGTGCTGAAAAACTGCGTCAACAAGAATTTATCATTGTCAGACATAAAGCGTGCTGTTGAGGCTGTTCATGCTCACGGAATAGGAATGTGCGCAAACATAGCTATCGGCTTCCCCTTCATAAACGAATACACAGGAATAATTCTTGCTGTCCGTTCAATAGAGAAGGCATTCAGCATAGGTTTTGATAACGTGGTGTTTTTCCCATACCATGTCCGCCCCGGAACGTTCTTAGAGTTTCTGCTGAGGAACAATTATTACAGGCCGTACTCTCTGCATTCATTCTGTGAGGTCTTGAGGAGGCTTGATGCGGATGTTCTTCCGCGTGTAAATATCTCGTGGTACAGGAACTATTACGGCAAGGGCAGCAGGAAGATTATTGCTTCTCCTTCGTCGTGCCCTGAGTGTGAAGAAAGAATGCTTGCTGCTCTCGACAGCTACAAGAATAAGCCGTGTATAGATTCTCTGAGGGAAATTGATAACGTAGAGTGCAGATGCCGTGAGAGGTGGCGCAAGAAAATACAGCGTCAGCCCCTGCAGCTTGATGTTGCTTTGCTGAATAAGGCACTGGCAAAAGCATACATGCAATAAATCAGCCCCCTTCAGAGATGGAGGGGGTAATTGTTATCTGGTTATCTCATCATGAAAGAAGTAGTTTACGACAGCAGGAGGAGCAGAGAACTCGCGCGTCATGGAGTCCTCATTGCGGAGATATGGGAGTCCGAGCTTGGCCGTGTAGTCCCGCATCATGCCGTCAAGTTCGTACCAATACGTGCGGTCATGCTGTGAGTAGATTGCGTGATAGAGTCCGTCAAGTTCCGGGTGCTTCTCATGAATCCAGTCAAGAATACATTTTCTGTAATCGCCCCTGAGATTCAGATTCTCGAGCCACACAAGATTGCAGATGTCCTTTGCGCGTTCGATGATGGCTATTGCGTCTGTAATGCCGGGAAATATGGGCGAGATAAAGCACGTCGTCCTGACTCCTGCGTCGTGAAAAGCCTTCATTGCAGATAATCTCCGCTCAATGCTTACGGCGTTATCCATCTCAGCGCGGAAGTCTTCATCAAGAGTATTTATGCTCCACGATACACGCGCTCCCGGAAATGTCCTGATGAGGTCAATATCCCTCAGAACCAGATCTGACTTCGTGGCGATGCTGATTCTTGCTCCGCTCCCCTGCAGTTCCTCAAGCAATGCCCGTGTACGTTTATACTCTGCCTCCAAAGGCTGGTAAGGGTCAGTTACAGAGGATAAGAATATCTCTTTGTCGGCGTACTTTTCAGGGTGCTTGAGGGGCGGCCAAGTCTTCACGTCAACAAAGCTCCCCCAGTCTTCCGGATGATTCGTGAACCTCTTCATAAACGACGCGTAACAGTATTTGCAGGCATGAGCACAGCCCGTATACGGATTAGCTGAGTAATCTGACACGGGCAGGTTAGATTTTGTGAGTATTGACTTTGCGGTAATGACGCTACAGATCATACTCGCCGTTAAACACTTCGACAGCCGGGCCGGTCATGAAGCACCTGTTATTCTCGTCGACGCGAATCACTAAATCTCCGCCTCTGAGGTGCACAGTAACTTCATTGTCCAGCCTCCCGGTAACGTAGCCCGCAAATGCACTCGCAGTAGAGCCAGTTCCGCAGGCCATAGTCTCGCCGGAGCCTCTCTCGTAGACTCGCATGTTGATCTCCTTGCGTGAGACGACCTCGATGAACTCGCTGTTGATTCTCTTGGGGAAGCGCGGGTGTCTCTCGAAATAGTCTCCCTCTGCTGCGAACTTCGAGTCCGGCCAGGAGTGTATGTCAGAGATTGCGGGGTTCTCGTCGAGGAAGTAGACTGCGTGATCGTTGCCGACGTTGATTCCGACGAACTTTAGGGGCGTGTTGTGGACGGTGATGTTCTCGGGAAGCTCGCTGTTTACGCTTCCGATGCCCATGTCTACGGTTGCTGATGAGACCTTGCCGTCCTGAACTGTGAGGGCTATTTCGTGCATTCCGACGGGAGTATCGATGAGCAATGTGCGCCTGTCCTTCGGGACGAGTCCGTGATCGTAGACGTACTTGGCCACGCAGCGGATGCCGTTTCCGCACATGGTGTCAGAGCTTCCGTCGGCGTTGTAGAGCTGCATGAATGCGTCTGCGTTGTCGCAGGGAAGAATGAGGATGAGGCCGTCTGCTCCGATTCCCTTGTGGCGGTCTGAGATGATGGGAGAGAGCTTCTCGGGGTTGGGGACGGTTTCGGTGAAGCAGTTGACGTAGACGTAATCATTTCCGCAGCCGTGCATCTTGGTGAACTTCATAATGTATTCTCCTTTGTCATGATATGCCGTATATTGTACATGCTATCACCGAAAATCGGCGTGCCTAGCACCACTCCACACTTCACCTCCTATTACTCCTGTAGGGTACATTATGACGACTAGGTCAGGATGATTTGCTTCTATGTATCTCTTAATACTTCCTGTCATGCCGCGTAAATCAATAGCTTCTATATGCTTCACTCCCATAGCAACGAAGGGTATTACTACATCAGAATATGAATCACGAATTAACAAGACACTTTTATTATTGTCAGCCTTGAAGTTCGTTATTTTAATCACGGGCGGTTCTCCATGTGAATATGCATGATATGGACTCAGGTTGTAATAATCTTTCGACACTACACTAGACATATTGTAAGTAACCTTGAAGTCTCCCACATAGTCAATATTCATTGTAGGTATCTCAAAGCGTATATTAGTATCGTACTTAGGGTAAATCATGGTGAAGTCATCAGGTTTTATGCGCGACAGCATGAATTTCTTTCCCTGAGAGCCTAGAAACCATTCGGGATATATCACATAATCAAAGTTGTCAGGCGCAAGCATCTCAGGCTTTACGTTCCAGCCTAAATCATCTCTCATGAATTGCAGAATATATCTTGATGCCCACAATCCACTCTCGGGCTTCCAGTGATGGTCTGTCCTGAAGAATGCCTCATGATGATTCATACCATCTTCATGAAGTAATTTCCTCAAGTCATAAGCTCTTACCCCTTTTTCATCAAGCAGCTCTAAAAATTTATCAGCGTTCTGGTTTGAGAAATCTAGTACACCGGCTATATCTTTGTCCTCCGAGACGCATATCTTTGAAGGCACAAGAACGTAGAGAAAATCAAGCCCTTTACTCTTGCAGTAGTCGGCAAATTCAGATACAACGGCAACAGTAGGTGATACATTTTTGCTTCTCTCTATCCAAGTAAGGCAGCCATCAGAAAGCCTCATGATACCGTTATATTCATAAGGTGAAGCTATGTTCCAGCCTATGATCTCTTCGTATTTTTTGGCCGCTTCTACTGCTTTCATGCCACCAACAAGATATTCACCCGAAGTAAAATCTTCTACCTTATTCTTGATGTATTGATATGTTACAGCACTGACATTCCGGCTCTCTTTCGCAGTGCCTTCCGGAAATGGATATAATTTCTGCCAATTGATCGAGGCTTCAGAATTTCTTGCTTGTGTTGTCTCACGCTTCTCTTCCACTCTGCCTATAAGACCTACTGGCACAAGCAGCATAAATATTATTGTTACGCTCAGGAAAAACATTGCGGTTAATCTCTCAGGTTTCATTGACATCGCCTCCCATTAGAAGTTGAAATATATAAACGGGTTGTAGCTTGCACTCATGATCTCGCAGATTGAGAGTGAGAATATCAGCATCAGGCTTAACGCTTCCAGCCATGCGTAACGGTGAAGCGTTTTTGCAAACGGGAATATTCCTATTGCGGAGAATGCGAACACAGTCCACGAGGCTTTAACGTACTGCACGAATCCCGAGTCCCACAGCGCATTACCCTTCAGGCCGAACATCGACGCAAGATAACCCGCTGCCTGACTCACGCTCTCCGACCTGAACACTACCCACAGCATTATCACCGCAAGCATCGTCCCTACATGTCCGAACCTGAAGCCTCCTTCACGCTCGAGCACCAGCAGCACGAAATATGCCAGCCCCCACAAAATGAACGTCCAGTTCGCTCCGTGCCATATCCCGGTTAGCAGCCACACAGTGAACAGATTCATGATGAACCGTGAATGCGCTACCCTGCTTCCTCCCATTGGTATATACACGTAATCCCTGAACCATGTGCTTAACGAGATATGCCATCTCCTCCAGAAATCACTGATGCTTGATGCCATGTAGGGGTAATTGAAGTTCTCCTCAAAGTGGAAGCCGAACATCAGGCCGAGACCTATAGCCATATCGCTGTAGCCTGAGAAGTCAAAGTATATCTGCAGTGTGTAAGCAACTGCTCCGAGCCACGCCATCATCACAGAAGGATTCACGATATATCCGAACACGTTATCAGCTATCTGCGCGACGAAATTTGCTAGCAATACCTTCTTGCCCAAGCCGTAAATGAACCTTCTGACTCCTTCCGAAAAGTTGTCCCAGCTCTCAGTTCGCGACTCTATCTCCGACTCAATCTGGCTGTACCTGACAATCGGCCCGGCTATCAGTTGCGGGAAGAACGCTATGTACAGCGCAACGTAAAGCGGATTCCTCTGTGCCTGAGATTTTCCGTAGTACACATCAAAAACGTAGCTCATCATCTGGAACGTGAAGAAGGATATTCCTATCGGAAGCGCAATATTTATTCTGGTCATGCCCAAATTCTCAGTTATGAACCCTGCGTACTTGAATACTCCCAGCAGCAGGACATCAAGCCCTATTGCTGACGTGAGCCACAGCTTAGGCCTGCGTGAACAGGACATTATGAGCGTTACGTACCAGTTCATGAAGATTGAGGCGAGCATGATGAACACGAACACTGGCTCTCCCCATGCATAGAACATTAAGCTAGTGATTAACAGTATGTAGTTGCGAATTGGGCGGGACTTCACAGCGTAGTACATAACAAGAAGTCCGGGAAGGAACAAGAACAAGAATACTCCTGACGAGAAGACCATTATTCCGGCCTCCCGCAGAAAATTTTTGCTGTTAGTGATTGGTGTGAATGCAGTAAATGGGCGTGATTATGGCGTGATGCGTGATGCGTGATGCGTGATGCGAAATTGTACACAGAAATCATCTCTTAGTCAATACCTCCTTAAAGTTTTACCCTCCCGTTTTCAGGCAGGAGGGCATTTATTCACATGAACCTTACTGTAATATCATTGCCTCATAAAGCGCACGGACTGAAACCTCGAAGTCCTCATCATAGACACCGATTAAGATATTCAGGTCGTCTCCTCCCTGCTGAATCAATCTCACCTTTATGTTCGCAGCAGCAAGCGCGTCAAACGTCTTCGCAAATATCCCCTTCACTGTGCCCATGCCCTGACCTACTACTGCTATCAGCGATAAATCCTTCTGCACCTCTATATCCTCAGGGTTTATAGCGTCCTGAAGTTCCTTGACGATTTCAGCACGCTTCAGGTCAAACATCGGGTTCTTCACTACTATAGAGAACTGGTAGATACCTGATAAATAATGCTCGCACGATATGTTCCGTCTCGTGAATATCCCGAACACTTTCTGCCCTATGCCGACTAACTTATTCAGGCCGAATTTCCTGATGTGAATAACCTTGAAGTTCCTCCGTCCTGCAATGCAAGCTGCAACATCACGCCGTGAGTCAGGCGGCAGCTCATCAGTTACCAGAGTCCCTTTGTCGTCAGAGTGATGAATGTTGCGTATGCTTATCGGGATTCCTGAATGCTCCATCAGCAAGATAACGTCATCGTAGAGTATGCTTATGCCCATATATGTTAATTCCCTGAGTTCAGCATAGGTGATATTCCTGATGATTGAGGGACTCTTCACGATCGACGGGTCAGCACTGAATATCTCCGTAGACTCCGCCCACTTCTCGTACATGTCCGCCCCCAGCGCAAGCGCAAGCAAAGCTCCCGTAACATCTCCTCCTCCGCGCTCGAAGGTCTTAATGTTCGTCCCTGATACCGTGCCGTAGAAGCCCGGAACTACTGCACGCTCATACCTGCTCACTACTTCCTTCACTGCCGCAATAGTCTTGTCCCTGTTCAGAGTACCTTCTTTGTTGAAGTAGATTACCTCTGCAGCATCAATGAACTTCCAGCCCAGCAGCTCCGCCATTATCTTGCCCATTATGTATTCTCCGCGCGAAACTATGTAATCATTCGTCCGACCGAGAAACAGATTCTTCTTGAGGTCCATCATCTCATAATGTATATCAGTAGTGAGGTCGAGTGCCTGAACTATGCTGGTGAATCTATCCTCTATCTTGGTCAGCATCTCAGAAAAATTCTCGCGGTTGATATATCTGGCATGGCATATGTAGAACATGTCGGTTACACGCATCTCATCTCCTGAACGTATGCCGGGAGCCGAGATTACTACATAACGGCGTGAAGAGTCTGACCTGATAATTTCTGCTGTCTTCTTTATGCTGTCTACATCGGCTAATGACATTCCCCCGAATTTAGATACTATAAGGCTCATGATCTGTTCACTTCTTCCCTGGAAAATTAATAGGAGCGGTTAAATTTTCTACATTATACAGGGCATTCACGGCAATTTCATATCACAATATTACTCAAGCATCATAGCTTTGTAGAGTGCGTTCACCGCGCTGACGTAATCAGCATCATCAACCCCGATAATGATATTCAGTTCGTCAGATCCCTGATCTATCATCCTGATATTGATTCCTGCTTCAGCAAGTGCTGTGAATATCTTTGCTGCTACTCCCTTCACGTTCACCATTCCTGCACCGACTACAGCTATTGCGGATAATCCCTTCTCTATCGTGATGAAGTCAGGAGCTAGCACGTTCTTAATCTCACGCAGAATCTCTTCCCGTCTGCTCTCGAACGCCGAGCCGTTGACGATTACGCTTATTGTGTCAATTCCTGTGGGGCAGTGCTCGAAAGGTATACCCTTCTGCGCAAACACCTGAAGCAATTTCGCTCCGAATCCTGTCTCGCCGTTCATCATGGATTTCTCGACGCGCACAGAACAGAAGCCTTTTCGTCCTGCAATGCCTGTAACTGTCTTTCTGGTTACGCCTTCAGGCAATGACGCGGCAATGAGAGTCCCTGCATCGTCGGACCTGTTAGTGTTGCGTATGTTGATGGGGATTCCTGCCTGACGAACAGGGAACACAGCATCTTCATGAAGTACGCTCGCTCCCATGTAGGAGAGTTCACGCAGTTCTGTGTAGGTGATGTGCTCAATGACTCGGGGATTCTTGACGATCCGGGGGTCTGCGCAGAGCATTCCTGAAACGTCCGTCCAGTTCTCGTAGAGGTCGGCATTCACTGAACGCGCAACGATCGAGCCTGTAACGTCCGAGCCTCCTCTGGAAAACGTCTTAATCTGTCCGTCTGCACCTGTCCCGTAGAATCCGGGAATCACTGCCGAGTCATAGGCCTTGAGCTTCTCACCTAACACGCTAAACGTCCTGGCCTCGTCCAATGTTCCTGCTTCCGTGAAGAAAATACCTTCTGCAGCGTCAACAAAAGGCCTCCCCAAATACGCAGCAATAATCTTAGAGTTGATGTATTCCCCGCGGCTCGCAGGGTAATCTGCTGCCGTGCCAGCCTTGAGACGTTCTGCAATCTCCTGAATCTCTGCGTCAAGGTCAAACGTAATCCCCAAGCCGTCAATAATCTTTGCGTACCTGTCCGCTATGCCGTGCAGGGTGTCGGAAAAGTCCTCTCCTGCTTTCGCCTGAGCATGTGCTTTGTAGAGCATGTCGGTAATCTTGATGTCCTCGCTGTACCGTTTGCCCGGTGCTGACATGACAACGTATTTGCGTGCAGGGTCAGCGTTGATGATTGCACATGCTTTCTTTATCTGTGAGGCATCAGCTAATGATGTGCCTCCGAATTTCGCTACTACTGTATTACGGTTCAATGTCTAAAGTACCCCCCTAACGGGTCATTCCTGTGTTGTAGAGTTGTATTTGCCTGCGACAGCCGCATGAACTGCCGAAGCGGTTACGTATGCTTCAGGGACGGGCAGAAATTTATCGCTGTGCAATGGATATGAACTTCCTGCTCCGATGTGGTAGAAGCATCCTGTTTTCGCCATGATGAAGAATCCGAAATCCTCGCTGATGAACAACGGCCTCTCGATTATGTCGACGCGCTCTTTGCCGAGAGTCTCTCTTGCTGCTGACTCGACAAGAGAAGTAAGAGCGTCGTTGTCGTTGACTATTCCGGGACACGAGTCGGTGATTTCGCACTCACACTTTGCGCCGAATTTTGCTGATGTCTCAACGCATACCTTCTCGAGTTCACGGCACATTCTCGAGCGTTCAGCCATGCCGTAAGTGCGGATTATGCCTGTGAGTTCGCAGTTACCCGCAAGGATATTGTTAGCTGTTCCCGCATGAATCGTTCCTGCACTCACAACGCCTCCCTGAATCTTCAGAATCTCCGGCACTACATGAGCTGCTGCCTCGATTGCGTCAATGCCCTTGTCCCTCTGCGCACCATGAGCGGACTTGCCTATCACGTTAATCTTCCATGTAGCAGAAGCCGCGTAGAAATCTCCGTACTTGATGCCGATGTGTCCGGCCGGTAATGCGGGGTCAACGTGTGCACCGAACACCGCATCAACTCCCTCGAGCACTCCAGCCTTAATCATCCTGTCAGCTCCGCCGTCGCCTTCCTCGTTGGGCTGGAAGATGAACGTTACGCTCCCGCAAAGCTCTTCACGGTGAGAGTTGAGAATCATTGCTGCTCCGAGCGCACTCGTCATGTGTACGTCATGTCCGCAGGCGTGCATCATTCCGGGAGTCTGTGATGCGAAACTGCACCCTGTAGCCTCATTCACGGGGAGTGCGTCAATGTCCGAACGTATCGCGCAGTGCCGACCTGGCCTCTTGCCGTCGATGCGTGCGGTGATTCCGGTGTCGAGGACTCTTCGGTGAGTGATGCCCTGTGAGTCAAGAACGTGTTCTATGTATTCCGCAGTCCTGAACTCATGATCCCCTATCTCGGGCATACGGTGAAGAGTCTCCCGAATCTCCGTGAGCAGCTCTCTTCTAGACTCTGCTTCTCTGAGGTAGTCCGTCATATCTTCCTCAATGACTCCTGCAGTGCTGTCTTCAGGGAAGTGTTCTCGTCCTTGTCCTTGATGACTCGTGCAGGACAGCCCGCGACGACTTTTCCGGGAGCTACGTCCTCAATCACGACAGCTCCGGCAGCTACGACTGCTCCCTCGCCGATATGCACGCCCTCAATGACTACAGCGTTTGCGCCGATGAGCACGCCGTCATCAACAACTACGGGTTTTGCGCTTGCAGGCTCGATGACTCCGGCGAGTACTGCTCCTGCTCCGACGTGGCAGTTCTTCCCGACGGTGGCGCGTCCTCCGAGTACTGCTCCCATGTCTATCATCGTGCCGTCGCCGACAACTGCGCCTATATTCAGGATTGCTCCCATCATGATTACTGCGTTTTTGCCGATTGACACGTCATCGCGGATTATTGCGCCCGGCTCAATGCGTGCGGGTATGTCCTTCAGGTCAAGAAGGGGGATTGCGGAGTTGCGAGCTGTGGTCTCAATGATTACGTCAGCGATAAGGTCATTGTGAGCCATAAGGACGGGCTGAATCTCTGACCAGTCGCCGAAAATTATGCGGTCAGGTGCACCGAATATCCTTACGTTTGTGCCGGAAAAGTCTATCTCCTCGCGCTCCTTCAAGAAAACTTTGACGGGAGTAATCTTCTTTGCGTTGGCTATTCTGTCGATTATGTCCTGTGCGTCCATGTTTACGCCTCCTTCAGAAACTCTCTCATCCCGTGCCTTTGGCGTGCTGCGCGACAGAGTCCCGGCTTCTGAGTGATGAGCCAATTAGCCGCCGAAAGCGCACACTTCGCGATAAAAGCTCTGCGAGTAGATGCTCTGTCCTTTGCGTAGCTTTGACATGCTGCGCGGCCATGCCTAAGCGTGATTGTCTCTGTCATGTTTACGCCTCCCTGAGAAAATCTCTCATCCCATAGAGGCCGGGCTTCTGCTTCACGAGCCACTTTGCTGCCGAGAGTGCACCCTTCGCAAACAATGCCCTATCTTTCGCGTCGTGTTTGATGGTGATTGTCTCGAGGCCGTTGCTGAAGATGACTTCATGAGTCCCGACCTCTGAACCGTAACGCAGAGAATGAATGCCTATCTCGTTTGCATCACGTTTGCCGTTCTCATGACGGCCGATGTTGAGAGTCGAGCCTTCCCGAGCTTCCTGAATCCTCTTTGCGAGCATTAAGGCCGTACCGCTCGGAACGTCGAGCTTCTGGTTGTGGTGTGCCTCTATCATCTCAATATCACAATCTCCGAAGACTCTGGCGACTCTCTCGGCCAAGTCCGCCACTAATGCAACACCGATTGACATGTTAGGCGACAGGAAGACGGGAATTTTTGCGGAGGCCTCGTGAATCTGTGCAAGCTCTTCATCAGTCTGGCCGGTCGACGCAATAAGCACAGGAAAGCCTCTCTTCACGCAGTAGTTCAGGACTCCGGGAGTCGCCTTGTGGTTCGTGAAGTCGATAACACAATCTGCACTGCCTGTGAAGCCGTCAAGAGAAGCAAGCATTCCGTCAGCAGGATTCATGTCAACAAGGGCAGCAACATTCTCACTTCCTGCCATCTTCGTGAGGATATGCCCCATCTTGCCGTTAGCTCCGTTGATGATTATCTTCATGATTAGATTAACCCCTGCTCCTGCATTAAGGCCTTCAGGTGTTCCCAGTGCTTGGCCTCCATCGGCGTTAAGGGAAGACGCAGATAGTTATCACACCAGCCCATAGCCGCCATTGCTGCCTTCACAGGAATCGGGTTCACTTCACTGAACAGCGCATTGATTAACGGAAGATACCTGCACTGCAACTCAGCAGCTCCCTTGATGTCTCCTGCAAAGAACTTGTTGCAGATGTCCATCGTCTGCTTGGGGGCGACGTTCGAGAGGACGGAGATTACACCCTTTCCGCCCATTGAGAGGATGGGGACGATCTGGTCGTCGTTGCCCGAATAGATGTCGAGCTTATCGCCTACGAGCTGTACAGTGTGGACTATCTTGCTGATGTTGGAGTTAGCTTCCTTGATGCCCTTAATCATGGGGTGGTCTGCTACGGCTGCATATGTCTCAGGCTCAATGTTTACACCCGTTCGTGATGGCACGTTGTAGAGAATGATGGGCTTAGTTACTGCGTCGGCTATTTTGGTGAAGGACGTGATGAGTCCGTTCTGCGTGGCCTTGTTGTAGTAGGGAGTGATGACGAGGAGAGCGTCTGCACCTGCATCACAGCAATACTTTGAGAGCTGGATTGCGTAGGCTGTATCGTTCGAGCCTGTGGCAGCTATGACCTTGCACCGTCCGGCTATGCGCTCAACTGAGAATTTCACTACGGCTTTGTGCTCCGCGTCATTGAGAGTCGAGCCTTCTCCTGTAGTGCCCGCTATCACTAACGCGTTGATTCCCTGCTCGCACTGCCAGTCTATTACCCTGCCGAATGCCTCATAATCTACTCCGTGTTCATTCAGCGGAGTGATTAATGCTGTAGCTACTCCCTTGAAAATGGAGCTGTCTGTCATGACTAATATTTACCTCCTGCAATTTATGTGTGCACACAAAAAAACCGCCCCTGTGTTCTGTGAGTGAAGGCGGCTCTGTTATGCGCTGGTAACAATATATCTGTCCGTCATTCACCATAGAACACGAGACAGTTACGCTTTATCTTGAGAGTGAACGCAAAGAATGAGGCTTTATACTTGAAAGCTGACATGCTGATTACGTTTCCTCCCCGTCTGAAAATTTATTTACGATGCGTGAAATGATAAACGCGAAATTTTATCTTGTCAATCTTTATAGTGTCTGGCGCGTGAATAAATCAGCAGTTCCTCATCTAGTATGCGGTAAACTAGCCTGTGTTCGTCAGTAATTCTTCTGTTCCACATTCCGGACATGTTATGCCTTAAAGGTTCAGGCTTGCCTATACCTAAATTTCCATTACGCAGTATATCTTTGACAAGTTCATTAATCTTCTTGAGGATAGTCTTGTTCTCTGCCTGCCAGTCAGTATATTCGCCCCATGCGTCTTCAGTCCATGATATTTTCATGATTACACCTCTATCAAGTCGTGTACTACAATTTTTCCTGCTTCCGCCTGAGCTATGCTGTGCTTCAGGTGCTCAAGGTTTGCTCCGCTGAAGTATGCTTCATACTCTGCCTGACGTTCAACATCTTCACGTCTCCTGCGTTCATCGTAAGTTAAGCCAACGCTGAAAGGTATTTCTTTCTCGCGGATTACCTGACGCAGAAACACATTCACTGCCGTCTGAAGGTCAAACCCGAACTCGTCAAGCAACTCTTTTGCCATTGCTGCCGTGTGGTCATCTACATATACATTCATGAAATCATGCCTCCTTAAAGATTGCTACGATTATACATGACTGCACAAGTATATTTGACCTAACAAACTTTTCGTGTTTTAATTACCCAACAAATTTATTCACAAAGGAGATGCATTCATCATGAGCAGGGTTAATAAATATTCCCTATTCGTGATTATTGTGCTGTTATTGTCTTGCAGTGTAAATGCCAATGCTGCAGAGACATATCGTTACGCAACAACGGACATGACATGGGCAGAGTTCTATGCGGGTGAGACCGGCGAAACTTCATCGTCGCTCACTGCTCAGAGCCTCGACGCTGTCAGTACCCCGACGACTCAAGGACTATCACGCTTTCCTCTCGTGCTCGGAGTCTCGGGAGATACCGGCACAACCATCAGCGGCCTCAAAGCCGTACAGGTCAGGATGACGGAAGATGTCTACAACGCTTTGACGGACAAAACAAGATTCACCTTCACGGAGTCATCCTTCGACGAGTACAAGCCCGTAAGCTCTGACGGCTCATTCGGCGCAATGGTTACCGAGACTACGACAGCAAGTAACGCAGCCGCTACTTTGGCCACAGGCACAAGCGCAAGGTGGGGGCATTACGTTATCAGCGTTCAGAGTGCGGATATTGAGATAGGAAGCGCAAACAGGTATTGTGATTATTATCTCGGTGCACTGCTTCAGACTTCAGACGGCAAAGTTTACGGCCTCAGACATGATAACAATATCTGGAGCAACACTGATATTGCCTTCTGCGTCAATGCTGATTACGTCGAGCCTCACGGAACAGGAGTACAGAGGAAATACGCCTACACAGTGAGCCTTGAAGGAAAGACAATCACCAAGATAACCTACATGCTCAAGGGCAGACCCGATGTAGTCATCAACACGAACCTTTACGTCAAGAAGCAGACAACTGCAGGCGTGAAGGCCGAGTCAGAAGACTACAAGACTGGTGCAAATGTTCAGGTGAAATTTGTGCTGACTAGTGCGGACGGATATACGCTTTCAGGTGTGAGTCTCGGGAGCGGAAGAAACAGCCAGGCGGTCAAGGACTATACATATTCTGGCGGAATACTGACCCTTACAAGCCCGGCTGCAGGAAATTATACGGCAACTTTCACAAGTGATGAATACGCAGACATATCGGCAACGTTCAAGCTCTCAGACTATTACGCGACTACCGACATGACTTGGGCAGAGTTCTACGCAGGAGAGACAGGGCAGACAGCCGCAGAGCTTCTCGACGCAGGACTCGACGCGATCTCTACTCCTACAACTGCTCCCGCATACTCGCGCTTCCCGCTTCTGTGGGGCATAACCTCTCCCGACATTGACGGCACGATTCTTTCAGGCGAAAAGGCCGTGCAGGTGAGAATGACAGGAGACGTGTATAACGCACTCGCAGACAAATCACGCTTCACGTTCACCGATGAGGCATTCACAGAGTACAAGCCCGTGAACTCTGACGGAACATTCGGCAAAATGGTTACTCAGAGTGCCGACGCTTCCGGCGCAGTAGTCAGCCTCGCGAGCGGAGCATCAAGCAATTGGGGGCATTACACGCTGAACATAACGAGCGCAGATATTGATATAGGCCTCAGCGGAGACAAGATAGCAAGAAATTATCTCGGCGCAACTCTCGAGACCAAGAGCGGCAAAATTTACGGCTTGCGTCATGATAATAACCTCTGGTCGGACGCTGGGAGCATTGCGTTCTGCATAAGCGATGATTACGTCGAGCCTCACGGAAGAGGAGTCCAGAGGAGCTGGAAATACACTGCAGACTTGGCCGGAGAAACTATCACGAAGATTACTTACATGCTCAAGGGATTACCTGATGTTGTGATTAGCTGTGATGTCTACGTTCCCCTCAGATCAACGGCATCTGCAGCACTCTCAAACGATAAGGTCATCGCGGGCACAAACATAGCTATTCCCGTCGTGTTCACAGGTGCACCGGCCGGAGCTGTTTACTCTCTTGTGTCGCTGTACTCAGGCTCAGGCAGAAACCCCACCATCATCACGGATTACACTTACGCAGATAACGTTATCACTGTCAACGGCGGGCTTGAGTCAGGAGATTACACAGCAATCTTCAGGACTGAAGGCTACACGGATATTGCGCTGAAGTTCACGGTTGAAGAGAACAGCTCGGGTGAATCAGGCTATCACTATGCGCTTACTGATATGACATGGGCCGAGTTTTACGCAGGAGAAGCAGGAACTACTTCCGCAGATTTGTACGATGCCGGACTCGACGCAGTGAGTTCACCGACCGCAAGAATAGCAGGGAGATTCACTCAGCTAGTGAGCACAGATAACGCTCTCGGCGGAGCGGACATCATCGGCGTGAAGGCTGTGCAGGTCAGGATGAGCGAGGAAGTTTATCAGGCTCTCAGCAAGGATTCACGCTTCACGTTCACTAACGGAGTCTATGAAGAGTACAAAGAGGTTAGTGCGTCCGGAGCTTTCGGGGAAATGTTCACCGAGTATGACGAACAGGACGGAGCAACAGTAACTCTCGGCAGCGGACAGAACGCCACATGGGGAAATTACATGCTGAACGTCGCGAGCGTTGATGTCAGTCTCGGCTCGGGAGACACGAGGGACTATCTCGGCGCATTAATCACGACCAGCAACGGCCAAGTTTACGGAATGAGGCACAACAGCAATTTATGGTTCAGCGCAAACGATATAGCCCTGACCTACAAAGAGTTCACCGAGCCTCACGGAATAAGCAGGGATTACGATTACACTTCCGACCTTGAGGGAAAGACTGTAACCAAGATTCAGTACATGCTCAAGAACAACCCCGACGTTGTGGTAAGCTGCAATGTCTTCCTGAAGCTGGCGAGTCCCGCATCAGTGAGCGCGTCATACCCTGAAGGCCTCAACGCAATAATGGCCGGATCAGGTGAGGGAATTACTATCACATTCACCGGACTTCCTGAAGGAGTGAGCTATGACATAGTGTCAGTTACGCCGAGCATCAGGCACGCAGCAGCACTTGATTCTTCACTCTACTCTTACGCTGACGGAGTGCTCACGCTTGACCCTTCACTCTCAGCAGGAAAGTACAAGGCAGTGTTCGGCTCAGAGAGATATTCCGACCTCGCGGTTACCGTTGAGATTTTCACGACCGACGCAACGGATCTCATAGTCTCAGCAGACAAGAATCCTGCAGGACTCTACTTCCTGCTCACGCCCGCAGGATACGTTGATGCAGTTGATAAGACGTTAGCCGATAACAAGTTCGTGAATGCGTCGGACTACACGACTCTTGCCGAGAACTTCACAGCGGACTACACCTCAGCAGCAAACATAATTTCTGGTTCTGGCTTCACGTTCGACGTAGTGCTCAACAACGTATCAGAAGACTATAAGGGCATCATCGGCTTCAGCAAAGTGTTCTTCATGACGAGAGAGTCTCTCGGGACGGAGCTTTACCAGAAAGTCTACACGGTGTTCAATTCAGTGCCAAAGTTCTATGAAGAGTGGCGTGCTCCTTCATCTTCAGACTTGGCCGAAGCCGGACTAAAAATAGTGCTCTTGCAGTCGGACGGAGTCTCTCGTGATATGAGCAGCCTTGCCGGAGGAGGAGTCATCATCAGCAGCGACGGGTCAATCATGCTGAACTACGGAGCGATGGCGGCAGACTGTGCAAGAAGTGAACTCACAGAGGGAGGCTATCAGCTCTCGGATGAAGAAGGCGGAGAGAGTCTCTTTGCTGACGGAGTGAGGGACGGACATATCAGAGTTACGATGTACCTCGAGGCAGTGCAGGATTCAGGGAGCACTGACCCCGACAGCAGGCCTGCATCATCCGACACGAGACCTGACAGACCGGGAACGACGAGTCCCGACAACAGCCCCGACAGACCTAATCAGACCACTAGTCCAGACAACAACCCAGAAACGAGACCTGACAGCGCAAGCACATCACTCAACCTTCAGGACACAGCATTAACCAGCAGAATACTTCAGGGCATAAGTGGGACAACATCAAGCACGCAAATAACAACACTTCCGCGCAATGCATCAGGAAGCCCGCGCACAATCTCAGACCTAAGCTCTCAAGAACTAGCAGCAATCTCCAGCACTGAAGATGTCGTACTCGTTCTCCCTGAAATGAGCGTTGACAAGTCAGCAGTGTACGTTTGGGGCGTTGACCTCGACGCTCTAGAGGCCGGAGCATATATCTTCCTGCATATGTTCAACGAAAACGGAGTAGATGAGGCGGGCTTTGAGGCATCTGATAGCGGTTCGTCGTACATGTTCCTTGATGACAGCGGCACAGAGATAAAGACTGTCCCGGATAACCAGCACGTCAACATTGCTGCGTACATGGAGGAAGGGAAAACATACTCGCCGGTGATAACGACTACAGCGTCCGGGACAGATCCCGGAAGTTCGGGCGGAGGCTGCAGTTCAGGATTCTCTATGCTTGCTCTTGCAGGAACAGCCTTATTGATGAAGAAATATCACGCTAAGTAATTACGCAGAACAATTTTTCTATGTCCCTCTCACTTTACGAGGGGGACTCATTTTTTGCCCGTGAAGTATAATTATCGCCATATCCAATTTACTATAAATGAAAGGCTTGAACACATGAACCCTAACATCAAATCAGAACTGGAGGAACTGCATTCACTCATCCTGAACACGCAGGACAGCCTTTGACTTGGCCGAACTTTCTGCACGTTCCCAAGAACTTACCGGCATAACTTCATCACAAGACTTCTACTCATCATGGACACCTGACAAGCGCGAAAACGTACTGCGTGAACTCTCGGGCATAAACTCACAGCTAGACAGCTTCAGGCACATAGATGCAGAGTATGATGACTTGTCGGCTATCGAGGAAATTTTGAGGGATACAGAAGATAAGGACTTGGAGCATGAGTTTGCGGAGAGGTCGTCGGCACTGAGGAATGAGCTTGAGAAAATGAGCCTGTTGCTGCTGCTGAATGAGCCTTACGACTCGTCAAACGCTATCCTCATGATTCATGCAGGCTCGGGAGGACTCGACTCTCAGGACTGGGCAGGAATGCTCCTGCGCATGTATCTGCGTTACTGCGAGCGCGAGGGCTTCAGGACGAACGTCATCGAGGCCATGACCGACGAAGGAGAAGGCATCAAGAGTGCGACTGTGCTTATTGAGGGACAGTACGCATACGGATTCCTGAAGGCAGAAAGAGGCGTGCATCGGCTCGTGAGAATTTCACCCTTTGACTCTGCTCACAGAAGGCACACGAGCTTTGCGTCAGTCCTAGTGTCTCCGGAGTTCAGCGACGACGTAGACGTTGACCTCAAGCCCGAAGACCTGAAGATCGACACGTTCAGGGCATCAGGTGCAGGAGGCCAGTACGTCAACAGAACTGACTCGGCAATACGCATCACGCACATTCCGACGGGAATAGTCGTAACCTGCCAGAACGAACGCAGCCAGCACCAGAACAGAGCCACAGCAATGCACGTACTTAAGAGCAGGATTTACGAGCTTGCATTGCAGGAGCGGCAGGAAGAATTGTCGTCAGTCGTCGGCGAAAAGAAAGAGGCAGCATGGGGAAGCCAGATAAGAAGCTACGTACTTCATCCCTACACTATGGTGAAGGATCACAGGACAAATTTTGAGAAAGGAAACATACAGGCAGTGTTGGACGGAGACATAAACGAGTTCATAATGGAATACTTAAGACAGAGGGCAAAAGGCAATGTATAGACGTATTTTTTCAGCACTAATATTAATCCTTGCGTGTTCACTTGCAGAAGCAGCACCGTTTATCCCCGAACAGCCTATAATCCCGGTCAGCGAACTCAAGCCGGGAATGACGGGGTATATTCTCACGGTCATTAAGGGCACTGTACCCGAACGCATACCAATAAAGATAGTAAGCATTGTTCCTGATAAGCCCGGCCGTGAACTCTCTGACCGGATACTCTTCAGGATAACCGGAAAGCATAAGCTGGCGCAGGGAATGTCTGGCTCTCCTGTGTATGTGCGGGGCAGGCTCGCAGGAGGAGTCAGGAGCGGCTGGGACTTAAGCGATCACATGCTGGGCTTCGCAACGCCTATAGAGTCAATGTGCGCTGTGTTCACAAACTATTCACCAAAGCCCCGGCCAACTGCTGACACCAACAGCTTAACTAGCGTATACATATCAGGCATAAGTCCCGGCAACTCGTCAATTCAGAGCATGGGAAGGACTCTCGGGCTGTCATTCGTTCAGGGGGTCTCGTCCGGAGCAGAGAGCTTCTCGCTCAGTACAGAGAGACTCCGTCCCGGTGATCCTGTGGGCGCGCTGTTCGTGTGGGGAGATGTCGAGGTCGGAGCATTCGGGACAGTTACGGCGACTGCACGCGACGGGAGATTTCTTGCGTTTGCCCATGACCTCAACAAGGCCGGACTAGTGAGCTACCCTGCGAGCAAAGCATACGTTCATGACACGATCGACAGCATCGCATTTCCCTTCAAGCTGTCGAGTTCACAGAGCATCAACGGGACGTTCACTCAGGACAGGGAAGCAGGCGCAGGAGGGCGGTTCGGAGTCTACCCTCCGTCAATTTCTGCAACATTAATCTTCAAAGACTTGGACATCAACAAGGAAGATAAGTTTGCCTTCAGGGTAATAGCTGATGAGTTCATGAGCCGAGAACTGCTGACTAAGGTATTTTCTGCACTGGTCGAGGAAGCATGGGGGCGCAAAGGTCAGGGAACTATGAGCGTGAACTTGAGGATTGACGGCAAAGTAGCTCCCGAAGGCTGGTCAAGAAAAGAGATATTTTACTCTGACGAGAACATCTTTAAAGACGCATTCAAGCAGGCCGGAGCAATCATTGATGCTGTTCTGACTCAGCCGTTCACTGAGACAATGCCCGCAGGATTTACGCTCACCGTTGAGGCAACACAGAAGCCGAAAATCTTGCTCATCGAGGACGTGAAGCTCTCTGCAGACACGGCAAGGCCCGGCGATGAAGTCGGAGTAACTGTTACATTACGCGGCTGGAGAACCAGGCCGACGAAGCACACATTCACCATGAAGATACCTGAAGACGCATCGGAAGGAACGTGCGAGCTGATAGTTCGCGGAGGAAGTACTGATCCTATGGGGCAGATTTCAGTAGATGAGGGCTGGAAGTCCATAAATTCACTTCAGAGAATGCTTGCAGAGTTCAAGGCAGTAGACGCTAACAATGAACTTATTCTTGAGATAAATGTAGACCGCCTCAATAACGCACTGAAGAAAGCCTTAGCCCGGAGGAACGGCAAGAAGACTAACCGAGATCCCGACCTATTGCCCGAAGAAGAAGAATATCTCAGCGAGACGAAAATTCGGAGGATAGAGGAAGGATCATTGCGGATATACCGGTCAGACTACTTCATTGACGGCATGATGAAGAGATTAATTCACGTGGAGAAGTAACATGTTCATCACACTAGAAGGGATAGACGGCTGCGGGAAGTCTACGCAGAGCGAGAGGTTATCTGCATGGCTGACGGAGCGAACAGGGCACGGAACGATCCGGACGTATGAGCCGGGAGGTTATCCTTCCGGAGAATCCCTGCGCAGGTTCATTCTCGGTAGCCGGGATTTCTCGCCGATGTCTGAATTATTGCTGTTCCTAGCCGACAGAGCGGAACACGTGAACAAGGTGATAGCTCCCGCACTCGAGGCAGGGCATAACGTTATCTGCGAACGCTGGAACGAGTCGACTCTCGCCTACCAGTCCGGAGGGCACAGACTGAATGTTGAGCAGGTGAAGAGCCTCATAGCTGCCTGTGATTTTCCCGAGCCTGACGTGAAGCTGTTTCTGGACGTTCCCCCTGAAGCCGCATTCACGCGCATAGCCTCACGCAAACCCGACAAGTTCGAGGAAGAGGGACTCGCACTCATGAGGCGTGTATCTGAGAGTTACCGTGAGCTTGCAGAGTCCGGATACCTCACACGCATAGACTGTGAAGGCAAGAATGAAGATGAAGTTTTTGCGGCTCTTGCGTCGGAGATAAATGCATGGCTATCCAGATAAAGCGCGGAGGGGGTGAACCTCCTGCACCTTCCCAGCCGAGAGTCGAGTACGGGAGCAGCAACACCGGGCATCACACAGAACCCGCAAACGCAATAGCATCATCGGCTTTCTCGTTCGAGTCCGCAATGGAGAGCACGGAGCTTGAGGATCTGCTGGATCAGCTCTATGAACTCTCCGACAGGCTCACGGTGTTTCCCGGAGGACGGTTAATCGAGGAGTACAGAAATGTGCTGACTGAGCTTCTCCGACGGGCTGCTAAGGGACTCCGAATCAAGAGGGACATGCGCTGGAGAAAAACTGACCGCAAAATGTACGTAACTATTGAACGTGCAGAAAAAGCTATGGATGAACTCGAGGAAGCATTTATTTACGAGGGCAACAGGACGAAGGCACTTGCACTTATGGAGGAGATAAAAGGTTGTCTGATCTCGCTGTTAATGTGAAGTGGAAAGAGATAGTGCGTGAGGCAGAGTCCGGAGACGTTCCGCACTGCATGGCAATATCCGCTCCATCGGCATATCATCATGAAATCATAGAGACTCTTGCACGCGTAATTCTCGGCTCGTACAGGCCATCACATCCAGATTTGCTGATAACAGGCACGGTTGATAAAGCTCCTCCCATCGGAGACCCCGAGAAAGCAAATTACGAAGGCTCGGCGAGGTGGCTCATCGAGAACATAGCCCTCAAGCCGACAGAGTCCGAACGCAGGCTCGGCGTGATAATGTGCGCGGATAAGCTGCTGCATCCTGCTGCAAACAGCCTCCTGAAGCTCGCAGAAGAACCTCCAGGTCATGTCGTCCTGCTGTTCCTGATGGAGGACGCAAGGTTATTCCTGCCGACGCTGAGGAGTCGCTCGAGATTCACCGCAATCACTCTTCCCGGAAAACACGAGTCTCTTGCTATGCCGACGAGTCCCGCCGAGTGGGTGAAGTGGCTGGCAGAAGGCCGCAAAGGCGACGCGGACACCATAACAGCGACACTTGAGTCATGGGCGAATTATGCGGCAGGCAATCATGATTATCTGCTTGCTGAGAGAACGGAGAGCCTGAGGCTTATTGCAGAGAAGAAGAATTTATCAGTGCCTATGCTTTGCGACATGATTATATTAATGCTTGGAGATGATGACAGAAAACATGAACACATACTTGACGATCTTCGGTAAACCCCGTTTTCTGGGCTTAATGAAGCTCAATGATGATGACGTGAAGATGCCTCCGAACTGGGCAGTACTGAGGACAGCAAGGGGCTATGAGATGGGGCTGCCCGGAGGAATGCTGACTGAGGAACAGCAGGAAAATTACAGGGCTGCAACGTCAAACTATGAGGAGACGACGGAGGCGATGCTGCAGGATGTAGAGTTTGTGCGGTATGCTGACGCTGAGGACTTGGAGAACTATTACGACAGCAAATTTGAGGAACATGAAGCCCTTGTGCGCGGCAGGGAGATTCTCAGGGTTCACGGCCTTGATATGAAGCTCGTAGATGTTGAGTACATGCTCGACAGAAAGAAAATGTACTTTTACTTCACGTCGGAACAGCGCGTAGACTTCAGGGCTTACGTTCGAGACCTTGCGCACGAGTTCAGGACAAGAATAGAGATGAGGCAGGTCGGGATACGTGATGAAGCCAGAATAGTGAAGGGCATTGCGTCATGCGGAAGGCCTTGCTGCTGCGGTTACTGGCTGAGGGGATTTTCGCCGATAAGCATCAAGATTGTGAAGGAGCAGAGGAGCGCACTCAACCCCTCGAAGATTTCGGGACTCTGCGGAAGGCTGATGTGCTGCATGAGCTACGAGCAGGAGGCGTACTCCGAGCTGTGGGCGAAGCTCCCCGGACCGGGCGCGAAGATCCGGACGGAGAACGGAGTTTACTTGCTCGAGAGTCTCGACATAGGCAACGAGCACGTGAATGTACGTTTTCCTTCAGGCCGTCTGGTGGCTGTGCTGATAAGTGAGTTTGAAGACTTTCAGGCTACTGTGCTTAAGGGCGAAGAGTGGGGCGAAGATAAGGAGCTTGCGGCCAAGAAGAAAGCTATGCAGGAACGTGTAGCGATGATTGAGAAGCGCAGGGAACGCCAGAGACTCCGGGCAAATGCGAGGGCAGCGAGAAGCCGTAATGAGAGGATTGCGAAGTCCGAGAAGAAAGCCGAGAGCCAGCCCCAGAAGCCAAAGACGAAAGCAGGAAAGAACAGCCAGCCTCAACAGCAGCAGACTGCATCATCAGGGAAGCGAAGACGCAACAGGAAGCCGCGTAAGCCTGAAGAGTGAGCAAAAATAATTCCCTCACGACTTCGAAAGGAGCTTGCGGCCAAGAAGAAAGCTATGCAGGAACGTGTAGCGATGATTGAGAAGCGGAGGGAACGCCAGAGACTCCGGGCAAATGCGAGGGCAGCAAGAAGCCGTAATGAGAGGATTGCTAAGTCCGAGAAGAAAGCCGAGAGCCAGCCTCAGAAGCCGAAGACTAAAGCCGGAAAGAACAGCCAGCCTCAACAGCAGCAAGCTGCTTCATCAGGCAAGCGCAGACGCAACCGGAAGCCCCGAAAGCCTGAAGAGTGAGCAAAAAATTAACCCCCTCATGAACGCGAGGGGGCTTTTCGTGTCTTGATTACTTCTTCTGAGCTTTGATGTCGTCTAGGAATACCTGAAGATGTTCCTTTGTTACATGCTGCATCACAACAATGTGTGCTAGCTCTCCGCCAAGCCTTTCGTCGTAATCCGGAGCAAGATCATATTTCTTTGCTACATCAGGACTCGGCCTCCTGAAGTACACTGTATTAGACATAGGCTCAAGCCACGCACCCAGCCCATTTTGTCGAGTTCAGCCTTCAGCCACGCAGCATTATCCAGCATCTTGGCAGCCTGCTCTGTGAAATCCTCTTTGGTTGTGTGCTGAAGTATCCACCAGAATTTCAGCGGTGTCATTGCTGAACGGGAGCAGTTTATCATCGGCATACTGCAGTTCAGGTAAGGGGCATCATACCGCACCTGATTATCCAGCACTTCCCTTGTGGTGAGGAAAAATCCCGCTATCTCGTCCATCCCGAAGAACTTGTGCCCGCTGATGGCTATAGAGTCGAACGGGTTGACTTTTCTGTTCACGATGTCCCTGTATTCTGTGTAGGGCAGGTAACCTCCGAAAAGTGCCGCATCAACACGCCGGTACACACAGCTACATCAGGATACTTCGCAAAAACTGCATTCAGTGCCTTCATGTCGTCAACGCCGCCCTTGAACGTTGTACCCATAGCGTACACAACCACTGCAGGCCTGTCCGCCACAATAGCTTTGTCGAGTTCTTCAGGAATCATCCGCCCGTGAACATCTGCAGGAATCAACGCCAGCTGCAAATTCTGCAGATCCGCCAGTCTTCTGCTTGAGTAGTGCGCAGCTTCAGACACATACACCACAGGTTTAAGGCCGGTGCGTTTTTCGAGAGACTTTGCGCCGAAATATATACCGTGATTGTTGCCGTCCGTACCGCTGAATGTTACTATGCCCCACATGTTGTCCTCATCGAAACCGTACAGAGGCCCGAGACGTTCAATGACTTCGCGTTCAAATTGCAGAGTGTTCAGCTTGAAGTGATGCGCAGAACTGTCCAAAGGATCACCGCAATTGTTGACCGTCATCAAGTTCAGTCCGCTCCCGGAAAACCACCTGTAAAACCTGCGAATCTGGCTGCTCTGATTCAGGGGGTATCCCATATCGTAGGCTCTCTCTGTAACAATAGACCCTGCAAATTCGTCTAAACGTGCTTCTACGGGATCTATCCTGCATTATTCACTGTCATGATTATTTACACCTTTCTATTCCCCCCCAAAAAAACGAGGGACAAAATTTCTGCCCCTCATTGTACACCTTTATGATTGTGATTACTTCCTGCGCTTCTTCAGCATGTCAACATACACTGCTAACAGAATAACTATACCCTTTGCTATCTGCTGCCAGAATGAGTTCAAGCCCAGCAAGTTCAAGCCGTTGTTCAGCACTCCAATAATCAATACGCCGATCATTGTAGAGCCGATCTTGCCTACGCCTCCAGACATTGACGTTCCGCCCAAAACTGTAGCTGCGATTGCGTCCATCTCGAAGCTCTGTCCTGCTGTGGGCTGGCCTGATGCCATGCGTGCACACAGAACTACTCCCGTGAACGCCGCAAGGAATCCGCTCATCGTGTAGACCATCATCTTTGTGCGCGCAACATTCACGCCGGAGAATATCGCTGCCTTGTCGTTGCCGCCGACTGCGTAGACATGCCGCCCGAACCGAGTCTTGCTTAAGAGAATCACGCAGATAATCAGGAACACAGCCATGTAGATAACAGGAAGCGGTATAGGCCCGAGATAGCCCGTCCCGATAATCTGGTACTCAGGAATCATTGCGCGGATAGGCTGGCCGTTCGAGTAGATATATGCTGCTCCTCTCGCCATCTGCATCATCGCTAGCGTTACGATGAAGGGAGGTATTGTCGTCTTT
>JAFSUD010000102.1 GCA_017445405.1 Synergistaceae bacterium | reverse complement strand
TTCGCTGTATGCCTTCTTGCCGGAGTCCGCAGAGAGAAAATCAACGTACATGTCATAGGACACGATCCCGCTGTCAGCAATCTGCATCATTCTTTCTGCAGCAGTGCCTTCCATTGATAATTTCTGCTCGAGTTCACGCTCGAACAACGCCTCATCAATCACGCGAAGGTTCACATACTTCACGCCCTCAATAACCGGGTCAGGCTTGGGTGCAGCTTCATAGCTCATCCTGAAATCTGCGACAACGGCCAAGTGATAATCCCGCGTCAGCTTCTCAGCATCCGCACTCGAAATCGTGTTTAGTGCAGCCGTCCTGAGAAGGACTCCGTGTTTTACCTTCCTGCCGTCTGCTGTGTCGTAGCCTCCGAGTTCCCGGGCATTGCCTACGCTGTCAAGGCCTATGCTCCGGCTTGTCTGAGAATCATTATCTGCACCGCACCCTGAAAAGCTCATCAGGCACAAGAGAAAGAAGAACGTGATTACTATGTACTTCAAGAATCTGCACTCCTTAAGAAAACGAAATCCCCCGCCAGAGAATGACGAGGGGTTAATTATGACCGTCAATTACTCCGCGAACTGGTCAGCAATCGCCTTGAACGTCGCAAAGTACTCCGCATCATGCTTCTCGCTGTCCTCTGCGCTCAGGTAGAACGGCATCATCTCAACCTTCCTGATGGCCTCCAGGCACTCGGGATTCTTCATCATTTCCTGCACGATATTTTCGTACCACGCAATCACTGCCTCCGGTGTCTCCTTCGGGAAGTAGAACGAGAAATCGCAGTCAGGATACACGAGATCGATTCCCTGCTCGCGGAACGTCGGAATGTCCTTGATGAGGTCGTATCTCTCTGCGCTGGGGACTCCGAGTGCCGTGAACTGCCCCGACTCGAGGTAGTCCTTGCAGTTGATGTACGCGCCGGGCATCATGTCAACCTGGCCTGAAAGCATACCTACTATCTTGTCGGAGTTCGAGCCGTAGTCGACGAGGTCAAGCTGAATCCCTGCAAGATCCTGGAACTTCAGAATCTCGTAGTACGTGTATGCTCCGACTTCCGTGCACGCCACTAACTCGCCGGGCTTCTCCTTCGCTGCCTTGATGAACTCCTCGAGATTCTTGTACTTCTTGGGGTTCACGTAAAGCTGCTGGGCGGGGTCTTTCGCGAACGTCGGGCCGAGCTTGAACGCCGTGTAGTTGTAGTCAGTGATTCCGGCAACGTTGGCGACGTTCACCAAGTTGTGGCCGTAAAGGAATGTGTGTCCGTCAGGAGCTGCACTGCGAACCTGATCTGCTGCTATCGAGCCTGCTGCACCGTTGGCATTCACGACGATGAAGTCGCACCCTGAAAGCTCCTTTGCGTACTGTGCGAACACTCTCGCGCTGAGGTCTGTGTTTCCGCCAGCACCTGCAGGAACGATGATTGATACTGTCGTTGTCGGCTTCCATGATGTCTCGGCTGCAAATGCACATGACACAAGAACTAATACTGCTGCTAATGCTAATAACGCTTTCTTCATGAGATTACCTCCTGATTATATTTGTCCCCGCAATGATTCACGGGGTGTTACTCATAGTCTATGCGCTCAATCTTGAAGATTACAGGCCTCGTTCCGTCTGAACAGCACGTTATCATGATGTTCTCCTGATTCATCCAGCCCTTCATTATTGAGCCTCCCTGAAGTCCCGTGTAGATGTACCGCGAGAATGCATCCCATGCTTCGGAGCAATGCGGCATCTCCGGGCCTCCTGCTGCTGTTGCCGGGGCTGCAGCTTTTGCAGATTCACTTAGTCTGCAAAATATTTCTGTCCTTACTCATAGTCTATGCGCTCAATCTTGAAGATTACAGGCCTTGTTCCGTCCGAACAGCACGTTATCATGATGTTCTCCTGATTCATCCAGCCCTTCATTATTGAGCCTCCCTGAAGCCCCGTGTAGATGTACCGCGAGAATGCATCCCATGCTTCGGAGCAATGCGGCATCTCCGGGTCTCCTGCTACTGCTGCCGGGTCTGCGGTCGTGTGCGTGAGCGAGTTCAAGCCCATGCGCCAGAAGTGATCATGTTCATCATCACGCAGAAACTCGAACTCGTCCCCGACGTTGTAACAAGGACACTCTCCCGACTCAGGGTCAGCGCAGTACTTGGCCTGAAGGTCAGGGTAGAGCTTCTTGTCTATTACTGTGAGCCTGACTTTGTGCTTCATGCTTACTTGTCAGGATTCTCTACGTCAATGTTCATAAGGGTAGAGCTTCTTGTCTATTACTGTGAGCCTGACTTTGTGCTTCATACTTACTTGTCAGGATTCTCTACGTCAATGTTCATAGGTGTAGGCTCCTGAATCATCTCGTGATGCTTCGTCGCTCTGGCTGCCTTGAACTCCTTGTACACTGACCACAGGATAACGCACACTGCTATTCCGAAGAACACGCAGAAGATAGGCCTCTGGAAGAATGCTCCGAACGTCTTGAACCTCTGAAGCCCTCTGCGCAGATATTCTTCCGTCATGCGCCCTATCAGGAAGCAAAGCACGAACGGTGTCGTCGGCAGCTTGAACTTGTGGTACAGATAGCCTATCACTCCGAACACTACGATTGACTGAACGTCAAACACTCTGTTGTTGGTGGCGTAAGCTCCCACAGCGCACAAAACTAGAATCAGCGGAAGAAGAATGTGCTTCGGAACTTTGAGCACCTGCACGAAAGCCTTAATGCATGTCCACTCAACGATGAGCATTATCAAGGCGCAGATCATGCATGCCGCAAAGATACCGTAGACGACATCAGCATTCTTCACGAAGAGTAACGGCCCTGCACTGAGTCCGTGAATGAGGAATCCGCCGAGCATCATAGCCGTAACGCCGTCTCCGGGAATGCCGAGCACCAGAAGCGGGATTAATGCGCCTCCGATTGTTGCGTTGTTTGCGGTCTCTGTAGCTACTATGCCTTCAGGGTCTCCCTGACCGAACGTCTCGGGATGGCTGCTCATGTTCTTTGCTGTAACGTATGAGAGCATTCCTGACGTTGAGCCTCCGATGCCGGGAAGTATGCCGATGCCTGTTCCTATGAGTGCTGCCCTGATTGCGCCGGGTGTCCACTTGAAGAGTTCCGCAATGCTGAACCCGAAGCCCTTAACTTTCTTGACTGGTATCGTCTTCACTCCTCCGCCTATCGTCTCTGCACTCACCAGAATATCAGCAACCGCAAAGATTCCGATTAACGTCGTCAGAGTGTTGAAGCCTCCGCGAAGTTCAGGCAGCCCGAACGTGAATCTCGCTGTGCCGTCAATGGGCGCGAGTCCGACGAGTGCGAAGACGAGTCCGAGCATACCTGCGAGCAGGCCTTTCACCATGTTTCCGGAAGAAAGTATTGCTACCATCGTCAAGGCAAAGAAGCATATTCCGAAGTTGTCGGGGAACGCGAACTTGAGCGCGACATCAGCCAGCCACGGAGCAAAGAACGTGAGGATGACGAACGAGAATATTGACCCCAAGAACGAGAACACGATACCTACACCGAGTGCACGCATGGCCTCGCCCTTCTGGGCCATCGGGTAGCCGTCAAATGTCGTAGCTATTGATGACGCAGTGCCGGGCATGTTGAGGAGGATTGCGGAGATGAGGCCTCCGGAGATTCCGCCGATGTAGACAGCAACAAGGACATTCATTCCGAGAGATGAACTCATGGAGAACGTGAGGGGCAGGAACAGAGCAACGGCCATTGATGCACTGAGGCCGGGAATTGACCCGAAGATTATTCCGACTGCGACACCGGCAATCATGAGCAATAATGAGGTCGGCTCACAGACTCTCAGCGCGGCAGCTCCTAACTGTGATAAAGCTCCCATAATGTCAGCACCTCCTACAGCGTGAAAATTCCTGAAGGCAGGACAATCTTGAACCCGTACCTGAACAGGAAGAAGACCACGAACACGAAGACTACATCAATTACTGCGTAGAGCAGAATGTTCTTGCCTGAGCGTCTGTCGTCCGGGGCGAGGACTACTATCTGCAGGAACAGGTAGCCCAGAGTCGAGAGGATGAACCCGACGGGAGCAAGAATGTTGACGTAGATAACGACTAACACGAGCGAGGCTAATACGCGTTTGTAGTCTGAAGTGTCGGCGGGCATGGCTTCAGCTTTTGCAGCGTTGCGCTTGAAGTTCTTGAGTGCGCTGAAGAGAAGCATCAATGCCAGAATGAGAATCAGCGAACCTATAACCATAGGCATGAAGTCCGGGCCGATTTTCATGACGCGGGATTTGGGGAGCTGTTTAGCGAGGTAAATTACTGCTGCACCTAAAGCTGCGTAGAATATACCTACAATAATGTCCCCGTATTTCCTGAAGAACAAATTAGAGCACTTCCTTCCTGAGAAATAGAGTCTTTGATTTGCGAATTGGGATTGCAAGTATTATAACAGGTTGAATTTATCAGCGTGTAAGTAAAATTAATAGCTGTGAAGATTTGTTGCAGATTCACATTTCACACATTACACTATCCTTCATCATGAATGACATAACACGAGCAGGATTAATCTTTAACGCAGCGAGCATACCTTTGGGATTCTTCACTAAGCTGTGCACCGAGCATGACCCTCACGAGATATTTGCAGGTGAAGTATTCTTGCTGGAACTCGGACTCACAGAAGCCCAGACCTCAAGGGTAGTGAATCTCCT
>JAFSUD010000101.1 GCA_017445405.1 Synergistaceae bacterium | reverse complement strand
GTCAGCATTGCGGGTACGTCTCGCCAACGCAGAGAAGGAGCGATCACTCAGGAGCGAGTACGATTACATTATCGTGAATGATGAGCTTGAAGCTGCATGTGCTGAACTCAGAAAGGTAATCACATCATGAGCATAGATAAACTATTGCGCTGGGCATCTTTCTGCGCAGGGATAATCACCGCGATTTTTGCCGGCTACATGTTCTACAAGAATGACACTGCAAAAGGTGCAGCATGTCTCGCCGTATGCGTGGGCTTCCTGAGCTTCGCGACAAGGTTTCAGGCCGTGAGCATTCCTTCAGCGGGCAGCTCTAACGATGATTCAGACCTTCACGCTCTTGCTGTGCTGGTTGCCGACTTGGCCGCAATGAGCCTTCAGAACATAGGCCGTACTGTTCCTCCGGGCACTAAGGAGATCGCCGACGTTGAGGAGAAGCTGAACGCGTTTCTTGACGCAATGCCCATGAGTGCAGAAGAACGTGAAGAGATAGCCGAAAAGTTCGAATCTCTGAAGGACAGGACACGCAGGAATCAGGGCGGACGGGCAATCATGAGAAGCTCCAGACTGTAACACTGCACACAAACTTTCACGAAAGGAATCACCAACACAATTTGAGATGAACAAAGGACAAAAATTTTCAGTATGGTATTTCTTGGGCGCAATGATATTAGCGTGGCTCTTCGCAGAGTACATCTATAAACCGTGGGCCGAAAGCAAAACAGAAGTTCCCTACAGCGAGTTTCTTGCTGACCTCGACAGCATGAGCATTGAGAATGTAGACATCTCGGACTCCCGGATAACCTACAAGCTCAAGGAGTCAGAAGTCAGCCCCGACAAGAGGCCGATAATCAACGGCAGGATCTTCAACACTTCAGCAAAGAAGCAGAACAGCATCAAGAGCGTTGTGCGTCTCACTGACCCGTTCCTGATAGAGAGGCTCGCAAGCTCAGATATTACCTTCGGAGGCATAGCCAACAATGAGGGCTTGATCGATCTGCTGATGGGAATATTGCTGCCTATGCTGCCATTGATGATTATCTGGTACTTCATCTTCAGGAACATGCACGGAGGAGCAGGAGGAGGGATATTCTCGTTCGGACGGAGCAAGGCCAAAGAGCTGCAGGGAGAGATGAGCGGAGTCCACTTCAGCGACATCGGAGGAGCAGGAGAAGCAGAGGTTGAGCTGCGCGAGATAATCGACTTCCTGAAGGATCCTAAACGCTTTGACAAGTTCGGCGCGAAACTGCCCCGTGGAGTTCTGTTAGTAGGCCCCCCCGGAACAGGCAAGACTCTCCTCGCTAAGGCATGTGCTGGCGAGGCAGGAGTCCCCTTCTTCTTCATCACGGGATCTAGCTTCGTCGAGATGTTCGTCGGAGTCGGAGCAGCAAGAGTCCGGGATCTCTTCGAGCAGGCCAAGCGCAAAGCTCCGTGCATCATCTTTGTTGACGAGATCGACGCAATCGGCCAGTCGCGCATGAGGAACTTCAACAGCAACTCCGAGCAGGAAGCAACGCTCAATCAATTGCTCGCCGAGATGGACGGCTTCGAGGACAACAACGGAGTCGTCATCATGGGAGCGACAAACAGGCCGGAGATTCTGGATCAGGCATTATTGAGGCCGGGAAGGTTCGACAGGCAGATTCAGGTAGTGCTCCCCACAGAAGAAGGACGCGAGGAGATTCTCAAGATACACACAAAGAAGCTCCCGCTCGCACCGGAGATAGACTTACGCTCAATCGCAAAGGTTACGCCGGGATTCTCTGGAGCTGACCTCGCCAACATCGCCAATGAGGCCTCGCTCCTCGCAGCCAGACGCAAAGCCGACAAGGTCAGCATGAATGACTTTGACCTCGCAATCGAGAGGGTAGTTGCAGGACTCCAGCGCAAGACTCCATTGACTGCCGAAGTCCGCAAGAAGGTCGCCTATCACGAAACAGGACATGCATTAGTTGCGTGCTACCTGCCGAACACTGACCCAGTCCACAAGGTCAGCATCATTCCCACGACGAAGGGAGCACTCGGTTACACGCTGCAGAGGCCGAATGAGGATCACTACCTCGTGAGCGAGTCGGAACTCCGGAATCGTATGGCTGTGATGCTCGGGGGACGTGCTGCAGAGCTGCTCATCTTTGACGAGGCCTCGACCGGTGCATCGAACGATCTCGAGCGCGCGACAGAGACAGCCCGCAGAATGGTTATCGAGTTCGGAATGTCTCAGGAACTCGGGCCGGTGAGGTATGCTGCTCCGTCGATGATGTACCTTCACGGCGAGTCTGGAGTCCGCAATGACGTAGGCGAGGACACCTCAGAAAAGATTGATGCGGAGATACGGAGGCTCGTGCTCGAATCTCAGGATCGTGCGATGAGCATACTTCAGGAACATGAAAACGTTTTGCATGAAGTAGCGAAGATGCTGCAGGATAAGGAAGTCATTAACCACGACGAGATTCAGGCTGTTGTTGACAGAGAGAACATGAAGGCTGAATCTGAAGAATAAGAAAGAATGAGTCCTCCCTCGTGAAAAGTGCGGGGGAGGATTTATTTTGTGCTAGTGGAAGTTAGAGATTGCTTCGTTAAGGTCGTCCGCCAAACCGTTCATCGTGTCAGTGTCATGAGATACGCTCTTCACGTTCTCCGCAATTGTCTCTATTGACGCTGCTACTTCCTCATTCGTCGCTGATGTCTCCTCTGAGATTGCGGCGAGGTCGCTCACTTCAGAAAGTATCCTGTCCTTGATGCTCTCGAGCTTGGCCGTAATGTCGGATACGGAGCTTATCTCTCGGACAGATGACGCTATCTCTTCTGCGAGTGCTTGGAACTTCTCGCGCGTGGTGTTCAGGAGTCCGCCCTCTTCTGCCATGAGTTCACGGACACGTTCAGCCTGTTCAACACATTCACGTGATAGTTCGGTTATCTCATCGACGATGCCGTTTATCTCCTCAGCAGAGTTGTTAGAGTCTCCGGCGAGCTTCTTTATCTCCGCAGCAACAACTCCAAAGCCCTTTCCTGCCTCTCCTGCCCTCGCTGCCTCAATGCCGGCGTTCAGTGATAGCAAGTTAGTCTGTGAGGCTATGCCGGTTATTGCCCGTACCTTGCTGCCGATTTTGGAGATCGCCTCGTCGGTCGCCTGTATCCTGTCAGTGATTACGTCTATTGCGCTCGATGACTTCACGGATGATGCCGCTGCGTCCTCTATGTACTTCATTGCTGAGGTGTTCGCCTCGCTCATTGACTGCGAACTCTTGTTCAGGTTGTCTACGTTCTGGACTGCCTGGCCGATGATGCCGCCCATATCTGTAATTTCTTCGTTTATCGTCCTCACGCTTCCGGCCATAGTTACAGTAGTCTTTGCTAGGCCGTGAACTGCTTCGGCTATCTGGACAGATGCAAATGATGCCTCTTTGGCCATGCTGTCAGTTGACTTGACCGTCTCAGTTAATGAGTGAGCAGAGTCCTGAATCTTGCCTACAACGTCATTAAGTACTGCGCTTAGTTTCTCGGACGCTCTGACTAGCTGGGATGTCTCGTAAATGCTGCTCTGGTTCTCAATCTTCACGTTAAGGTTTATGTTGAGGAAGTTCTCTATTCTCTCTGCAACTTCCTTTAAGGGGTTGGCTACGTTGCGCGCCACAATGAGGGTGATTACAGCAAAGACGGCTATCATTGATGCGCTTATGGTGATTATTACCCTGTAGATGTTGCGTTCGGCCTCCTGAATCTTGGTTGCGGGCTTGCCTGAAAATGCCATGCCGTAGACTTTGTCAGCGAACTTGATGGGCATGTAGTACACGTGATAATCGAGGCCGTTAATCTTGACCTTGTCGGAGTAGTAATCATTGCCCTGGCTAACTGCGCGCCAGACAGCATCAGATGCAGGAGTGCCCTCTATGCGTTTGCCTGAAGCGTCGGTGATTGTGGTCATGAAGCGGATGTTTTCCTTGAAGAGAGTCAGGTCAACGCCGGTTGAGCGCATGGAGTCAATGTAGGCAGTGTCGTACCTGATGAAGCCGTCTACTAGGTCATTGTTGTTGACTATGTCGTACTCGTAATATTCTCTGAGTGCACGGGAGGCTACGATGAGCTGTTCCTTCGTGGTTTCCTTGAGGTTGTTCACAAAGATGCGTGATGTTGCAATAGCGATGATGGCGACTGATATTATAAGCGGAACAAGGGAAAGCATAATAAGCATAGATTTTAGGGTCAGCTTCTTCACGGTAACACACTCCTGAAATAATAATTATGTCTGTGCGGAAATAATATCACCAATTAATGAATGCAGGGGGCGTATATATTCCTTGTTCAGAAGCATACGCGCGAACCAGTAACACTTACTCCACGCACTACCATAAACTAAGCTGTCTGCTCTCCGGCCCGTCATTCCAAATCTCACCTTCCAGTCTCTTACGCGCCATTTCGCAATACTCTTCTGACTTCTCAATCAATACGTACTCCCGCCCGTAACGCAATGCTGATACTGCAGTAGTCCCCGAACCTCCGAACGGGTCAGCAATCAGGCGTGCATTTGTTGATGAGATTATCCGGTCAGTGAGTTCTTCAGGGTACGGTGCAGGATGAGGATTATTCTTTTCTTGGGGGATCTCCCACACGTCGCCGTAACGGTTAGCCTTATCTGCAAGCCTGAAGCCCGGTTTTGCAATGAGATATATCACCTCATACGTCGGCAAGAAGTATCCTGCGTTGAAGTTGATTCCTCCCTTGCGCTTCCAGATAATTATCTGCCGGACAGGAAAGCCGTTCACTATTTCGTGCCTGTCCTGCAAAAGCCCGTTCTGAACTCTCCACTTGTGATTGTAGAATATCGCTCCGTCATCCTTCAGCAGCCTCATCATCTCAGAGAGACATTCCCTCTGCCAATCGCAATAATCACTGTAGGGCATGGAGTCGTCATAGTCCGCATAGCCTTCAAGCAGTCCTGCATTAGCCCACTTTCCGCCTCTGCCGTCCTTCATGCCGTTGCCTGAAGAGTTCTTGAGGTTGTAGGGAGGCGACGTAACGAACAGGTCAATGCTCTCACTCTCAAAGCTCCTCATGACCTCGAGGCAGTCTCCGCAGATAATTTCCCTCCTCATGCTTCAGCAATCTTCAGGTCAGTGATCTCCCGGGCATTATACGGTGTCTGCTGATAGACAAAGTAATTCAGCCAGTTCGAGTAAAGCAGATTCGCGCTCGACCGCCACGTGCAAACAGGAGGCTTCGAGTCGTCGTCGTTCGGGAAATAGTTATACGGCACATGAATCGCGAGTCCTGCCCTCTTGTCCCGCCAGTACTCCAGCGCGAGAGTCTCGGGGTCGTACTCAGAGTGTCCGGTGATGAATAGCTGCCGTCCCTCGTTCGTCGAGACTGCATAAACTCCGGCCTCGTAGCTCTCCGCAAGTATCTTGAGTGCCGGGACTCTCATCACGTCGCTGCGCATTATCGTAGTGTGGCGTGAGTGAGGCACCATGAATACATCATCAGATCCTCTGAAGAGTATAGAGTTCTTGCGTGTAACCCTGTGATGAAACACTCCGAAAAGTTTGCTGTGCAGGTGAATTTTAGGGATGCCGTAATGATAATAGAGTCCTGCCTGTGCTCCCCAGCATATGTGAAACGTGCTGTGAACGTGAGACTTGCTCCACTCCATTATCTCGCAAAGCTCCTCCCAGTAATACACTTCCTCAAAAGCTAAGTGTTCGACTGGTGCGCCGGTGATAATCATTCCGTCAAAGTATTCATGCTTCACCGCGTCAAAAGTCTTGTAGAAGGCCAGCATGTGCTCGGCAGGGGTATTCTTGGGAGTATGTCCGCTCGCCGCAATTAACTCTATCTCCACCTGAAGCGGAGTGTTGCCGAGAAGACGGGCTAACTGAGTCTCCGTCGCTATCTTAGTAGGCATGAGATTCAGAATCAGGATGCGCAGAGGCCTGATGTCCTGAGACTGTGCACGCCTCCGTGTCATCACAAATATATTTTCCTGTTCAAGTACGCTCGCTGCCGGAAGGTCTCCGGGAATATTGATAGGCATTTACTCTTCTGCTTTCCTGCTGAATATCTGCACAAACACTTTGTGGGTCTCGCCCGGAAGAATCCTGTAGCCCTTCTGCTCCTTCGTCATCCACAGCGAATAGTCCTTGTAGAATGACGCTGCCATCGCCATTATTGACTTCTTCCGGTTCTCCTTTATCTGCTCATAGGGATTGCGTACCTTCCTGTCCTCATCGGAGTCCCACCTGAAAGTCGCGAGCGCGTAACTCACCGACTTATCTTCGCCGTTCGTCGGGAACATCGGGAGCAGCAATGAGTTGTCCGACCAGTCGTAAGTCCCGAGTCCCTGACCGGGCACGAAAACAGCCCGGGGGAGTCCGTACATCCTGACTCTGGGGACGCTGAACATCGCAATATCCATTCTGCACATGGCCTCGAGGAGCTTGTAGTTCTCTGCGCAGTCGAGAGGCTTTGAGTCCGGAATGCAGAGAAGTGAAGTATCTGTGCGGGCGTTCTTGGCCGGGACACTGAGATATTCGCGTTTCTTGACGAGCATAGATTTGAGTTCTGCGCGTTTCATGTTAGGGGACATATCAGCGCATGTGTCAGTGATTTTCTTCATTCGGCGGGCAATCTTCACCGCGTCAATCTGTGAATAGAGTATCTCGCGTGCAAGTATCTTTGTCGTCTCGTGAATGGCTGTGAACTTCTCGGCTCGTGGTGCAGGAAGAGGATTAGCTTCATTCTTGCGGGCAGAGTTCAGCCCGAGAGTCATAGCGTTTTCTGCGTCGAGATAGGCTTTGCGCTGCTGGTTAAGATTCTGCCTGAACGATTCATCCCCTTCACGGTACTCCGGCACTCGCATTGCAACTTTCATGTAAGGTATCAGCATCTCGTTCATTGTCTGCGAAATCTGGGAGGCGTTGAGCTTCGGCGCAAATGATGAGGCTATGGAGGATAACTCTTTGTCGCGTACCTTGCTGAGCTGGGCGAGCATGTTCGAGAGGTAATTCACTCTCGCGTCTAAGGACATGCCGATAACCGGGACGGGAGAGTCATTGCCGGTGATTGCTGCCCATGATTCGGCGATGTAGTCCGAGAGAGTCATTACCGGCAAAATTCCTCCTGAGCACTGAGCCTTGAGGAATGCTTGTGCGTCGAAGTCTGCGGCCAAGTCCAGAACTCCGGGAAGACAGCCCAAATCAATAAATAGTCTTTCTTCTTCATCAAACAATAATTTTGCGGGCATACTTTGAGTCTTTGCGTCAACGAGAGCTAAGAGAATATCCCAGTAGGAGCTGGACATATCAGCCCAGAGTTTGCGGGCCTGAGCTTTGGAGTCGGTGCTTCCTTCAGCAATAAACTGTGAGTATCTGCGGGCAGAAGATTCCAGTTTGCTGACTGCATCCTGAAGTTCTGCGTTATCTTTCCAGCGCGTGAATGCCATTTACGATTTATGCCTCCTTTGCATAGGTAACATTGCTGTATTTTCTCCGTCATGCAAACTCCTTCAGCAGCTCATCCCTCATCACAGCTACTCCACGTGAAGCTACGTCCTTGATGACTCTGAAGTTCAGCCAGCCCGGCACTTCAACATCAGCCGGATCAATCAGGTAATTCTTTGTGCTGCCTCTCAGGTCGTGAATCAGCCCTGCAGCAGGATAGACTACGAGCGACGAGCCGACCACTGCGAAAATGTCTGCACTCCTCACCAGCTTTGCAGCATTCATGATTTCCGGGACAGCCTCGCCGAAGAATACTATATGCGGCCTCATGATTTCGCCGTCAGAATTCCGCTCGCCGTGTTCCATTTTCCTGTAGCCTATGTCCTCAATCTTGTACTCGTTGTTCATAGGGCGTATCTTCGTCAGCTCGCCGTGAAGATGAAGCACATGATGACTCCCTGCCTTCTCGTGAAGGTTATCAACATTCTGCGTGATTATCTGCACGTCAAAGTAATCTTCGAGTTCAGCTAAAATTTTGTGGCCGTCATTGGGCTGTGCTTTCTCGAGCTGTGAACGCAGATCATTGTAGAAGTCTGTGATGAGATCAGGATTTCTGGCCAGACCCTGAACGCTGGCGACATCTTCAACGCTGTACGTTTCCCAGAGTCCGCCCGAGTCCCGGAAAGTCTTGAAGCCGCTCTCTGCACTTATCCCTGCACCTGTCAGAACAACTAATCTTTTCTTGCTGCCGCTCATGAAAATTTATCTCCCTTGTATAATAGTGTGAAGTCGTTAAATGATAACATAGCCACGAAAATTTATTCACGGAGGAGAATAACAATTGCACATCAAGGAGAGTATGACATTCCTGAAACGATTTGCGAGTTCACCGAGACGGATAGGCAGTGTAGCCCCCAGCTCAAAGTTTCTGACGCGGGCAATGTTAGACCGGGTTGACTGGGAGAACGCAAGGTATATAGCAGAACTGGGAGCCGGGACTGGAGTCTTCACGCGGGAGATAGTGAAGCGTGCGAGGCCTGATGCGAAGATTCTGGTGTTCGAGATCGATCCGGCACTGCAGAAGATGATACGCGACGAGCACCCGGAACATGAGGGATTGAGTCTGCACAGCGACGCTCAGGAACTCTACAGGTACATGAACGAGAACGGGATTAGTGAGCTGGACTTCGTTATCTCGAGCCTGCCGTTCACAGTACTTCCCCCGAAGATGACGGTGAGGATTCTGAATGCTGTAGTGAAGTGCCTGAAGCCGGACGGACATTTTGTAGCCTATCAGTACTCATCAATCATGAAGCATGTATTGCGGAAAAAGTTTGCTCACATGAAGACGCGCTTTGTTGTGCTCAATGTGCCTCCTGCTTTCGTGTATGACTGCTGGAAATGATGTGTAAGCTGGTGGTGAAAGAATGGCGGAAACGCAGAGATTCGAACTCTGGTAGCATCGCTGCTAAGACGCTCTCCAAGCGCCCGCCTTCGACCGCTCGGCCACGTTTCCACCTTAATGAATGGGATTGACCGGCAAATTATAGCACAAAAATTTTCACTCACAACTTCACATAGGAGCAAAGATTCATGAAGGACAAGATTTCAGCCATACTCAAGACATTACCCGAGAAGCCCGGAGTGTACCTGATGAGGGACATTGACGGCAAAGTTATTTACGTCGGGAAAGCTAAGAAGCTCAAGCGCAGGGTGTCATCATACTTCCGGCACACTCACGCATCACCGAGACTCCGCAAGCTCGTAGACCTGATAGAGGACATCTCGACCATCCGCACGGAAACAGAAGCCGAAGCCCTCATTGTCGAAGCAAAGTTAATCCGCAAGTATTCTCCGTTCTTCAACATTGAGCTAAAGATGAGCGACAAATACCCGTTCATCAGAATCACTAACGAGGACTACCCGCGACTCGAAATTACGAGGCACAAATGGGAAGACGGCAGCGTATATCTCGGGCCGTTCGTTGACGCAGGGAACATCAGGAACGTGATGCGTCTAGCCGAGAGGTATTTTCCCCTGCGAGTCTGCAGCAAGGTCATCAAGCCGGATTCTTCACGCCGTCCGTGTGTGGAGTATGCGCTCGGCCGGTCTATGGGAGCATGTGCGGGGCTGTGCACTCAGCAGGAGTACAGGGAACGTGTCGCGGATGTGATTCTTCTGTTCGAGGGGAAGTCGGCAGAGCTTGTTGAACGTCTGCGCAAGCGTATGGACGAGTCAGCTAGGAGTCTGGAGTTCGAGAAGGCAGCACGTTACAGGGACACAATCCGGGCGATCTGGAGGCTGACGAGACAGAGGATCTCTTCGGCACTGCAGGAGGACTTAGACAATGAGACATGGCACGTACTGAACAGGATCCAGAGTCTGCTGGGGCTTCATGTTCTGCCTTGGCGGATTGACGGGTTCGACATCTCGCACACACACGGGCATGATACCTACGGATGCTGCGTAGTGTTTGAGCAGGGGAGGCCGAGCAGGAGTCTCTACAGACGCTTCAAGATTCGCGGGCTTGAGGAGGGGGAGATTAACGACTTCGAGTCTATTTACGAGACGGTGAAGAGGCGTTACCGTCATGTTCTGGAGAGCGAGGAGCCTGCACCTCAATTAGCGTTGATTGACGGAGGGCCGGGGCAGCTCGAGTATGCGATGAGGGCACTTGAGGAGCTGAAGTATGATTTGCCGCTTGTGGCACTGGCTGAACGCGAGGAGATTCTGTTTCTCCCCAACAATCCCGAACCTTTGAGACTTGGCCGGGACGATGAGGCCTTGCAGTTATTGCAGAGGGTGCGTGATGAAGTTCACAGGTATGCGATAACGACTCACCGGAACGCGAGGGATAAGCATTTGCGGCATTCGAGGCTCGAGGACATTCCGGGCATAGGGCGGAAGATGACTGCGGAACTACTTGTGCGTTTTGGGAGTGCGAGGAGAGTAGCAGCTCTGAGTCCGGAGGAATTGATGACCGTGCCGGGCATAGGAAAAGCAACGGCGAATAAGATTCTGGAGAGCCTGAGAGGAGATGATATGTGATATACTTACGCAAAAATTTCACAGGAAGGAAGGTTGACAATGGAGGGTAGTATCAGTACAATGCTCACAGCTCACAGCTCACAGCTCACAGCTCACAGCCACGCCGTATTATTCCTAATTGCACCAGCCTATAATGAATCTCAAAATATAGCACAATTTGTTGAAGAATGGTATCCCGTTGTTGAGAAACATGACGGAGAAGGTTTGTCGCGCTTGGTAGTGATTGACGACGGCAGCAAGGATAACACGTATGCGATACTTCAGGACTTGGTCAAGACGAGGCCATTGCTTCAGCCACTCACGAAGACGAACAGCGGACACGGAGCAACATGCATGTACGGCTACAGGTACGCGCTCGAGCACGGAGCAGAATACATCTTCCAGACGGACACGGACGGCCAGACTTCTGCTCAGGAGTTCGGGGCATTCTGGGAACTGCGGAATGAGTATGATGCAGTGCTCGGAAAGAGGCCCGAACGCGGAGACGGAGCTTCACGCAAATTTGTAGAGAACGTTCTGCGGTTTATTCTGCGCTTAATCTTCGGAGTAAATGTTCCGGATGCCAATGCTCCCTTCAGGCTCATGAAACGCGGCCTCCTCAGCAAATATCTTCACAAAATGCCGGATGACTTCAACCTTCCGAATGTAATGCTTACTACATACTTTGCTTACTTTCACGAGAACGTAACCTTTAAGGCTATTACCTTCCGGCCGAGACAGGCAGGCCAAAACTCAATCAACATCAGAAAGATTATTGCAATAGGGCTTAAGGCTGTAAAAGATTTTCTGCAGCTCAGGAGGAATATCAATCATGAGTAACATGAAAGCTAAAACTTTCTGGCTGTGCATCTTTGCAGGTGTGATAATACGCTTCGTCCTTATGTCTCTGGGACACAACTTCGACTTTGAGAGTTACTGCATAGTAGGCGAACTGGCTTCGGCAGGAAAAAATATTTACGCCAACACTCCACGCTACAATTACGGCCCGGTATGGTTTACGCTTCTGGGGCTGTTCTGGAAAACTTCATCGCTTTTCACTCACAGCATTATCATCTTCAGATGCTTCATCGTCGGCACTCTCACTCTAGCAGATTTCTTCATAGCACTGCTTATCTCAAAGAAGGCCGGTAATTTCTGGGGAGCAGTATTTTTCCTGAACCCCATATCGCTTATTATCACCGGCTATCATAACCAGTTCGACAATCTGGCTGTCCTGACAGGTGCATTGGCTATCTTGTGTATAGAGAAGTCTTCTGCTGAACGAGAGATAAAGCCTGCCGATATTTACGGTACTGCGTTATTGTCCCTAAGCCTGATAACTAAGCATATTGCGTGGGCATTCCCCCTCTGGATTCTCCTGAACTCTAGGATTGACACTCGCAAAAAGTTCATCTATGCATTCATCCCGCCTCTGCTGTTCCTGATGAGCTTTCTGCCTTACTGGAGCGAAGGCTGTCGCGGCATCATCAAGCATGTTTTCATGTACGGATCGTTCAACAATTTTCCGCTGTCCGGCGTAGGAATCATGGCACATCTAGGAATCACTATACCTCTGCAGAAATATATCTTTCCTTCCGCTTTCGTCCTGCTGATGACGCTCGGCGCATATCTCTTCAGGCGTAATGACATCTGCAGTTCATTCATGATTTACACAATCTTCATGGTATGCGTTTCGTCAGCAATAGCAAATCAATATCTGGCTATTCCGTGCATGGCGTTAATCCTTCTCTGCAGGAAAACTTCAGCAGCATATTTTCTCTTAGGCTTTCTTTACTTGTTGTGCGACGAAGCAGGCCTGCATATACCTTTCTGGCTTCATGAACGCTTCGGCTTTGAGATGAGCTTTCCTGTGAAAATTATTTCCAGCGGCGATGTCATGTATACACTGCTAGCTTGGTGTCTGCTCTTCTGTATCGTGCACTGTTACCGCAATAACACGTCCTGCTGAATTTACCGGCGGGGCGTTTTGCTTTTGCCCGCTGACAGGCTATAATCACTCTTATCACACAAATTCACATTTCACAGGAGGATTATATACATGCTCGAACACAAAGGACTCTCCGATTCAGAAGTCCAGGCAAGCCGCGCAGAGTTCGGCTCCAACGCTTTAACCGAACTTCCACGCGAACCCTTGCTCGCAAAATTTCTCTCCTCTCTCACCGACCCGATGATCATCATCCTGCTCTGCGCTCTCGTCATCCAGTTAGTGCTCTTCTTCATGGGCCGCGCAGAATGGTTTGAACCCGTCGGAATCCTGATTGCTGTCCTGATAGCTTCCGGTGTCTCATCAATCACCGAGTACAAGCAGGAACAGAAAGCCTCGCTCCTGAAGTCCCAGCAGGAGGCAGGAGAGACCACAAAGGTAATCAGGAACTCCACGATTCACGAGGTTCACGTCAGCGAAGTAGTTGCAAAGGACATAGTGTTTCTTCAGGCCGGAGACAAGATACCTGCGGACGGATTAATCATTGACGGCAGCATCAAAGTTGACCAGTCAGCCCTCAACGGCGAGACAGAAGAAGCCCCTAAGATTCCCAACCCCAGCAACGAGTCATTCGACAAGAAGGACTTGCTCAACAAGTACTATGCTTACCGCGGGACTGTCGTAGTTTCCGGTGAAGCGTATATGCAGGTCAGCGTCGTCGGCGACAAGACATTATTCGGTGAACTCGCGCTCGAGGTTCAGGAGGCAACACGCAAGACTCCCCTTCAGGTCAAGCTCGGCAAACTCGCAAAGCAGATCTCTACCTTCGGCTACACCGGCGCAACAGCAATCATCATCGGGATTCTTCTGCGCACGCTCATGAGCGGGAATCTCCCTCCGGACGGCTACGCATGGATACGCCTCATCGTCGACGCAATCACTGTTGCTGTAACTATCGTTGTCTGCGCTGTCCCTGAAGGACTCCCGATGCTTACGTCAATGCTTATGTCCTTCCAGTCTATGCAGATGGCCGGAGATAACGTCCTCGTCCGCAAGCTCAACGGACTCGAGACAGCCGGAAGCCTCAATATTCTCTTCAGCGACAAGACGGGCACAATCACAGAGGGAAGGCTCACGATCGCCGAGATAGCCAAGCCGGACGTTAAGGTCTACAGGACTCTTCACGACATCCCGGACTCGATGATGGACGATCTCATCGCCGGGGCAGGAGTCAACAACAGCGCATCAATCGGCGACGGACAGGTAATCGGAGGCAACAGCACCGACCGAGCATTGATGGGGTTCTTCTTGGGCAATGATGACATCGTGAGCAGAATAGAGGCAAAGAAGAAGGAGATTGCTGACTTCGAGGCCTTCAATTCCGACAAGAAGACATCAACGGTTACTTTCACCAACGGCACAAAGTACATCAAGGGTGCTCCGGAAAAGATAATCCCTGAGTGCACGAACATTCCTTCGGTCAAGCAGCTGGACTCATACATCAACGCTCAGGCCGGGCGCGCAATGAGATTACTTGCAATCGCCAAAGACTCAGGTATGGGCATGGAGTTAGTGTGCGTTCTGAGCATCAGGGACAACGTGAGGAAGGAAGCTGTAGACGCAATACGCCAGGTGCGCAACGCAGGGATTCAAGTAATCATGGTTACGGGCGACCGCAAGGAGACAGCGACAGCCATAGCGAAAGAGGCCGGACTGATTACGAGTGATGATGAGGTTGCTATGACCTCTCAGGAGATGGCGGCCAAGACCGACGACGAGCTGAAGGCGATTCTGCCGAACCTGCGGGTGATTTCGCGTGCGCTTCCTGCAGACAAGAGCAGGCTCGTGAAGATTGCGCAGGAACTGAATCTTGTTGTCGGCATGACAGGAGACGGCGTGAACGACTCACCGGCTCTGAAGAAAGCTGATGTAGGTTTTGCGATGGGCTCGGGCACTGAGGTAGCGAAAGAGGCAGGAGACATCACGATACTTGATGACAACTTCAAGTCTATTGCGAAAGCGATACTTTACGGGCGCACAATGTTCAAGAGCATCCGGAAATTCTTAGTCTTCCAGCTCACGGTGAATGTTGCGGCTGTGCTGATATGTTTCTTAGGGCCGTTGTTCGGCGAAAACGTTATCCTGACGGTGATTCAGCTGCTGCTCATCAACTTAGCGATGGACACTCTGGCGGCTATAGCGTTCGGGACGGAGCCTCCTAGGCAGGAATATATGAACGAGAAGCCCATACCCCGCGACGAGAACATAATCACCTCATCAATGCTGAGTGATATTCTGACTGGGGCAGCATACATTACGGTGATATGCCTTGCGATATTGTTTGTTCCGAAGATCCGTGCTCTGTTCGGGAATGTCGACATGATGTACCTGAAGACGGCGTTATTTGCGACGTTCATGATGTCGATAACGTTTAACGGACTCGGGATGGCCTCATCGAAGAACTGCGTGCTGGTGATGCTGTTCATCTTTGCGCTTCAGTGGGTGTTCGTGAACTATGGCGGTGAGGTTCTGAGCGTTGAGGCACTAAGCTTGGACTCGTGGCTGAACTGCTTTGTGCTGGCGGTGCTGGTGGTGCCTGCGAAGTGGCTGATAACGTACGGGGTACGTTACCTCAAGAGCAGAAACTAGAGAAAGATAGTTCCCCTGTCAGACGGCAGGGGAATTTTTGTTCCTACGCTACTGTTACGCCTATGGATTCAGCTAGTCCGCGAATGATATCTTCAGACAGGTTACTTATTTCCGAGATAAGGGATAACGGAAGGCTCTTCTTAAGCATATTTAAAGCAGTAGCCTTCTGGTTCTCCCTTACACCCTCAGCTCTGCCTTCAGCTCTGCCTTCAGCTCTGCCTTCAGCTCTGCCTTCAGCTCTGCCTTCAGCTCTGCCTTCAGCTCTGCCTTCAGCTCTGCCTTCAGCTCTGCCTTCAGCTCTGCCTTCAGCTCTGCCTTCAG
>JAFSUD010000100.1 GCA_017445405.1 Synergistaceae bacterium | reverse complement strand
GGACCATGACCGCGCCGTCTATTTCGCCCGCGTAGGCGAGAAGCTTCGCATTGAGGAACGAGAGCGCGCTCGTCTTGTTCCAACCGCCGTTCGAATTGAGCGAACGCTTGTGGTAACCGCGCGGCTCGTGGCTCGTGGCTCGTGGCAATGATACCCGGTACTATCCGTCATCGTCAATACTTCCTTTCACGTAAATTTTTCACAGATTATATCATGAACCCTTTGTGCTATACTCACAAAATCCATTCATTCATTTTTTCTCAGGAGGTAATACATCTTGATTAAGCTGAATAATATCTTCGTCAAGTTCGGAGATTTCGAAGCCCTCAGAGATATTAACGTTCACGTCAAAGAAGGACAGTTCTATACTTTTCTTGGCCCTTCAGGCTGCGGTAAGACAACTACTCTGCGCACAATCACCGGGTTCATTGAGCCGTCTTCAGGAAGCGTCTTCATGGCTGGCAATGACATTACACATGTTCCCATCGAGAAACGCAACATCGGCATAGTGTTTCAGTCATATGCACTCTTCCCTACAATGACTGTCTACGACAACATAGCTTTCGGCCTCAAGATAAAGAAGCTCTCCAAGCCCGACATCGACCGCAAAGTCCGGGACATAGCCGCAAAAGTAGATCTGTCTGATGAGCAGCTCGCTAAAGCCGTCAGCCAGCTCTCGGGAGGCCAGCAGCAGAGAGTCGCAATCGCCCGGGCACTCGTAACCAGCCCCGCAATAATCTGCATGGACGAGCCGTTGAGCAACTTAGACGCAAAACTCAGAGTCCAGCTCCGCAACGAGCTGAAGAGTATGCAGAAGGAGTTCGGCATCACAACAATCTACGTTACTCACGATCAGGAAGAAGCATTGACTCTATCGGACTGCATCTCCGTCTTCAACAAGGGAGTAATTGAGCAGACAGGAACTCCGAACGACATCTACAACCATTCACAGACGGAATTTGTCGCGAACTTCATCGGAGACATCAACAAGCTCGAGGAAGCAATCACCGAATCACTGAGGCTGAACGAGAATCAGAATCACTTCATCAGGCTTGAGCGCATTCATGTAGAACGCAAGAGCACTTACGACGGCTTCGAGGGAGTAATCGCATCTCAGGAATATTACGGCCTGTACATCAAGTACTACATCAGGGTGAAGGGGCAGATTCTCAAGGTCATAGAGAAGAACGACGGAGTGAACATCTACAATCCCGGCGAGAACGTCAAGGTAATCATCAGGCCTGAAGACATAATGTCTTATGCTAAGGAGTGAGCATCAATGCAGAAAAGTAACTCTTTCGACGCGGGATTTATAGCTAAAATTTTCGGGCTGGTGCTGTTCCTGTACCTGTTCTTGGGATTTATGGTGCTGCCATGCCTCAACACATTAACATCTATCTTTACAACGCGAAACGTTCAGGGAAATATTGACCCCCTCGCAGTTGTCCGCTTCTTCTGGGCTGGAACTATGCCCCTGTTCGTCTGGAACTCCCTTAAGCTCGCAATATGCCTCGTCTTCACAGTTAATGTCGTCGGGATAAGCATTGTGCTTCTCACAGAATACTTCGACATCAAGGGAGCTGCTGTCCTCAGGATGGGTTACATGACAACGTTAATTTACTCTGGAGTCGCGCTCGTAACAGGCTACCAGTTTCTCTATGACAGCAACGGAATGATGACTACATGGCTTGCTCAGATGTTCCCAATGATGAACAGGCAGTGGTTCTCCGGCTTCAATGCAGTGCTCTTCACAATGACTTTTGCCTGCACGTCGAATCATGCGCTGTTTCTGCGCAACGCAATCAGAGGCATAGACTACAACACCGTAGAGGCAGCAAGGAATTTAGGCGCGAGTCCGTTCCGAGTGCTCTTCAGCGTCGTGATGCCGACTCTCCTGCCGACTCTGTTCTCGCTCACAGTTATGACGTTCATCACAGGTTTGTGCGCAATGTCCGCTCCGACTCTGCTCGGCTACAACTCCATCAACCCGGAGATAGTCAGGCTCGCAGGCTCGAGTTCTGCAGACGAGGCATTCCCACAGGCACGGGCTGCACTCCTGAGCGTCATTCTCGCAATGTTCACGGTTATTCTCTTGAGCGTCCTGAATCACTATGAGCGCAAAGGACATTACCTCTCCGTCTCGAAGACCAAAGCAAAACTTGTGAAGCAGAAAATTCACTCCAAGTTCTGGAATGCATTAGCACACATTTACGCATATGTTCTCTTCATCATCTACATGACACCTGTCGTGATGATTGTGCTCTTCTCGTTCCAGAATTACCCCGCAATCAGGAGCAAGATGCTCAACGTCAAGGACTGGACGCTGGTAAACTACTTCGGGACTCAGAATTACGAGTACATGACCTCGCGCGGAAGGTTACGTACACGCATAGGCTCAATTTCCGGCGTGTTCTCGAACTCTGACGCTGTGGGGGGAATAAGGCTGTCGTTCATCATGTCGGCTATTGCGGCAGCGTTGGCGTGCGTTATTGTGGTCTTGGCCGTGTCCTACATCTTCAGGCACAGAAACAAGATGCGTGCTCTCGTTACTGAGTCATGCCTGCTGTTCCCGTGGCTGCTTCCGACGATATTAATCTGTTACTCATTCAGGATATTCTTCAACCGTGAAGTCTGGTATGTCTTCGGCAACAATCTTTACTGGAGAGAGAACGTGAGAATCTTAATCGTGATGGCGTATACAGTTACGAAGCTGCCTTTTGCGCTGAGGATGATTAAGGCTGCATTCTACGCAATTGATGACGAGCTGGAGGACGCTGCTAAAAATCTTGGTGCGTCTCCTGTGTACACGTTCCTGAAGGTGAAGCTGCCGATTATTCTGCCGAGTGTGCTTGCAGTGTTTGCGCTGAACTTCAACGCTTTGTTCACGGAGTACGACATGGGAGCGACGTTCCAGTCATCTTACGGGAAAACTTACGCGATGATAATCCAGAATATGACGATGGAAGAAGGGCGGGAAGGCTACAACATCAACGCATCAGGCCGAAGGTGTGCGTCTACAGTGTTCATAATGATAGTGTCAGGAATAATCCTGTATTTAGTGTACGGAGTCGGAGCGCGGGATTTAGGCGAGAGACTCGAGGCACGGAAGAAGTGGCGGCAGCGTTGGGCGAGATTGACGGGAAAAAAGCTGTGAGTGTGATATACTTTTCGCATTCCAAATAACAGAAAGGTGTAGACAAGAATGCATAAAGTGGCTATAATGCGCTCAACGCTCAACGCTCAACGCTCAACGCTCAACGCTCAACGCTCAACGCATATTAGTCTCTCCGTAAATTCAGGTATAAACGCAAATTATAACATCTCCTGCAGGAAAAATCTTTGTGAAAATCTTGCAGGGGATGTTTTGTGTCTGCCTGTCGACGGGAGGACTGCCTCATGAGCCTTAAACAGTTCGTCAAGAAACACATAGTCAATGATTCGCACCCGTTCATGATGTACTTGTGGCAGAAGCATCTTGACAGAAAGTATGCCCGCCATTCCAGAATGAGTTATGCGGAGATCGAGGCAGAGATCAGCCGCCAGTACCGCAGAATGTTCGGTCGCACCCTCAACTGGGACAACCCCCAGACATACAATGAGAAGATTCACGTCTCGAAACTCTACATGCCCTCACCGCTCAAGACCCGCCTCGCAGACAAGGTAGCAGTGCGTGAGTGGATTGCGGAGAAGATAGGCAGTCAGTATCTTATCCCGTTATTGGGAGTGTATGACTCGTTTGACCAGATTGATTTTGATGCATTGCCTGAACAGTTCGTGATTAAGTGCAATCATGATTCGGGAAGTTATACGCTCGTGAAGGATAAACACGCAATCAATAAATCACTCCTTAAGCGAAAGTATGACGTTATGCTCAGCCGAAACTTTGCGTGGATGGGCTGGGAGATGCATTACAGGGATATTCCACCTAAAATTGTAATCGAGAAGTTCATAGACAACGCAGCCGTCAATGATTACAGATTCTATTGCTTTGACGGAAAACCTTATTATTGCGCTGTCGATTTCTACGGCTCAATGCATCAGAGAAATGCTAGAAACATTTACGGCATGGACTGGGATTTACAGTTATTCATTCTTCAGTATCCAAACTTCACAGGAGAAGCCCCGTGCCCGGATAATTTCAGCGAACTGAAATCAATAGCTGAAAAATTATGTGAAGGCTTTGGACACGTAAGAGTAGATTTATATTCGGCAGGAAGTAAGGTATATTTCGGTGAAATGACGTTTTCTCACGCAAACGGCTTCCAGAAATTGATTCCTGATGAGTGGGACTTCAAGCTCGGCGCACTCTGGCCGTTCGATAACTCCGTACGTTCACAAGTCCTCGCACATTCATCACGTCCTTAACGCACAAAAATTCCCCCTGTCTTTCTCGCAGGGGGATAATTAGTTAAGATACCATACTCCGAGATTCAGATAGCCCGCGAAAAGCAGCCACAATATATACGGTATCTGCAAATATCCACTGAGTCTGTCAGCACGCCAGAAATATAACGTCATCATCACGACTAACAGCAATAACGTAACCAGCACTACAAACGCCCACATGTATTCCCTGAACGTGAAGAACACAAAGCACCACGCGAAATTCACCGCGAGCTGAAGCATAAACATCCGCAATCCCTTCGTGCGGTCAGGAGATGCAGAAGCCTTATACACTCTCGCAGCACTAATCCCCATCAGCGCGTAAAGTATCGTCCACGCAACAGGGAAAGCTATTGCCGGAGGAGTCAGAAGAGGTTTCACGGCAGAGTCAGCATATATCTTCATGCCCCCGCGCGTAAGGAAGCCCGATAATCCTCCCACTGCCTCAGCGAAGATTACCCAGAAAAGATAGGCAGCCCTCACCCTCTCATCACCTCAAGCGCACCGTTCCACATATCGCGCCCTGTAGTTACTACGCTCAAGTTCGCTTCATATGCACGGCTCGCAACAAGCATATCTGTCATCTCCCGCACAAGATTAACGTTCGGGTACGCAACATAACCTTCTGCGTTTGCGTCAGGGTGGTCAGGCTGGTAGACCATTCGGGGAGCGTTGTTGTCCTCCGTTATGTCAAGAACTCTAACTCCTCCGATGTCGTGATAGCCTCCGATCGTGTTATCCAGCATTTCAGCAAACACAGGCACTTTCCGCTTGTACGGCCCTCCTGCTTTAGTGCGCGTAGTGTTGATGTTGGCCAAGTTCGACGAGATCGTATCGAGCCATAACCTGTGGGCTGTCAATGAACTTCCTGCGACTTCCAGGCTGTCAAATATCTTCATGGTGATTCACTCTCCTTTACCTTCCGGCTATTACGCTCCGAAGTGTCGTCAGCTTGCTCGCAGCTATTCGCATGAACCCCGTGTACATCATCCGCGTCTCGGCAAGCACCGCCATTTCACGCTCGGGGTCGACGTTGTTTAGGTCGAGGCGGTACTGCTCATCCATTATCTTGCTGTCTGCAGCATGAACATCGCGTATCCTAAGCGGGTGTGATGGCATGTGCCCTTCATTTGTTACTGTCATGTGTAAATGTTTGCCCTGCTCCATTACCTCGCGCATCTGGTCTTCGAATGATACGTTGTGCCTCGCATAGCCAGGCGTGTTGGCGTTCGCTACGTTCTTGGTTACGGCTTGGAATCTCTGGGCTAAACATTCTGACTCCTTCTCTATAACGTTCCATGTGTAATCTCCGAGCATTATTCTTCTCTCACTTCCTGCTGTGAATTGTGTAGTATTATATCTCATATGAACCAGCAAATTATTAACCTACTGGGCCTAATAGCAGATGAAGAGAACGAAGATAATATCATGCCGTTCTAATATTGACGGCAATATTTATATGTCAGGAGACAGGGGAATTATAAGCAGATAATGTTTTGTCAGAACGCGGAGAACACGTAATGAACGCACGCATAATTAATTACTTGAGCAGCATAACAGATGAAGAAAAGCGTATACTTTCCGGGCAGACTAAGATCGACCGTAATATCTACATGTCAGGAGACAGGGACATAATCAGCGGAGATAAGCTGCTCCCCAAAGGAAGGCATATCACAATCCGGCCTCACACAAGATTCATTCATTTTCCTGAACACACGCATGATTACGTCGAGTTCGTGTACATGTGTCAGGGCAGCACTAGGCACATCGTCAACGGCACAGATATTACTCTGAAGCAGGGAGAGTTATTGATGCTCGGCCAGCACGCGAGGCAGGAGATTTACCCTGCAGGAGAACGCGATATTGCCGTGAACTTCATAGCCAAGCCCGATTTCTTCAGCGGAGTACTCTCATTTCTTGGAGATGAGGAGACTCCGTTAAGACGCTTCATCCTGAGCTGCATAACCGGTGAGAGCGAGACAGGCTACCTATACTTCAAAGCTGCTGATGTCCTGCCAGTCCAGAATCTAGTTGAAAATATGCTCTGGATACTCATTACTCAGCCGTCAAACAAGCGCGGTATCTATCACATGACTATGGGGCTGCTGTTCGTTGAGCTTCTGGAATGCACTGACAAGCTAGAGTTCTCCTATGAGGACCAGAGCGTAATCATGAAGGTATTGCGTTACATTGAGGACAACTACAGGACTGGGACGCTCAAGGAAATTGCGGAGCTTGTGCATTACGAACATAGTACGCTATCACGTCTCATCAGGAAGAAGACGGGACGGAATTTTACTGAACTGCTGCAGGAGAAGAGATTAGCTCAGGCAGCGTGGTTTCTCCTTAACACAGACGAACGAATTGACGACATAGCTTACATGGTGGGGTATGAGAACATGACACATTTTCACAAGCTGTTTGCTGAGTGTTACGGCAAATCTCCAAAACATTACAGGGACTGCACATAGAGCGCAATGATGGCCGCGAAGCAGTCCGGAGGCTTATTGCTTACATGGTTAGACATTGAGAACATGACGCACTTTCACAAACTGTTTGCTGAGTGTTACACCAAATCTCCTAAGCATTACAGGGACAGCACATAGGGCGCAATGATAGCCACGAAGCACGCCGGAGGGTTATTGCTTACATGGTGGGGTATGAGAACATGACACATTTTCACAAGCTGTTTGCTGAGTGTTACGGCAAATCTCCAAAACATTACAGGGACTGCACGTAGAGCGCAATGATGGCCGCGAAGCACGCCAGAGGCTTATTGCTTACATGGTGGGGTATGAGAACATGACACATTTTCACAAGCTGTTTGCTGAGTGTTACGGCAAATCTCCAAACATTACCGCGATTGCACATAATGATACTTTTTCCGCGTAACTACCCTTTGTGATTCATTGACTCATCGTTCATAATTAGGCTACTCAAAATTTTTCCAGACAATAATTTATCTAGAACTCGTTCTGCAACAGAGGAGTGTATATGCATGAAATATTACCTTGCTGTTGATATAGGTGCGTCTTCAGGTCGGCATATTCTAGGCTGGAAAGAAGACGGACAGATTAAGACACGTGAACTCTACAGATTTCCGAACGGAGTAACTGAACGTGAAGGCCGCCTCACATGGGATATTGAGGCTCTCGTCTCTCACGTCAAGGCTGGCATCGATAAGGCTATCGCAGAATGCTCCGACATCGTAAGCCTCTCGGTCGACACTTGGGGAGTAGATTACGTCCTCATGAAGGGAGACTCTGAAGTCCTGCCGTGTTACGCATACCGTGATACCCGCACAGAAGCCTCGATTCCTGAAGTGCACAAGATGATACCTTTTGAGGAGCTGTACTCTAAGACTGGGATTCAGTTCCAGCCCTTTAACACGATATATCAGCTTTATGCTGACAAGATGGCCGGAAGGCTCGGGGGAGTTACTGACTTCTTGATGATGCCGGAATACCTGCTCTATAAGCTCTGCGGTGTCAAGTCCCACGAGTACACCAACGCCACAACCGGCGGAATGATTAACGCGTCAACAGGCACTTACGACACAGAGATAATCTCCCGTCTTGGCCTTCCTCCTGAGTTATTCTGCACTCTCTCTCAGCCGGGTACTAAGCTCGGAACGTACAAGGGCATTCAGTGCGTGCTGTGTGCTTCTCATGACACGGCAAGCGCAGTAGAAGGCATCCCTATGGAGGGCGACGAAATATTTATCTCGTCCGGTACGTGGAGTCTTCTCGGCGCAAAGATACACACACCGATTACCTCACCCGAGAGCATGAAGGCCAATTACACCAACGAGGGCGGAGTAGGTTACACGCGTTACCTGAAAAATATTATGGGCATGTGGTTAATCAACAGGCTGCGTGATGAACTCTGTGCGGGTAAGGAGTTCGGCGAGATAGTCAGCGAGGCAGAGGCGAGCACGTTTGATGAAGTGGTGAATGCTGATGATAAGGTGTTCCTAGCTCCTGAAAGCATGAAGGCAGCTTTTGACTCTCAGCTTTCGGCCAAGCCCAAAGATTCCGCAGGATACTTCAGGTGCGCATACCGTTCACTTGCGCAGAGTTACAAGAGAGCCGTTGAGGAGATGGAGAGCATAACAGGCAAGACATACACGAGCATCTACATAGTGGGCGGAGGAGCAAAGAACAAGTTCTTGAACTCACTCACCGAACAGGCAACAGGCAAAAAGGTTATAGCCCTGCCGATTGAAGCTACGGCACTGGGCAACCTCAAAATACAGATGGAGGCGATTAATTAGTATGAGTTACGAGGAAGCAAAGAAGAAGTACGCAAAGTTTTGTGTGGACACTGACGCGGCAATATCGACGCTGAAGAGCGTACCCGTATCACTGCACTGCTGGCAGGGCGACGACGTCAGAGGCTTTGACACTGACCCCAGCAAGCCCCTCACAGGCGGCATCCAGACGACCGGCAATTATCTAGGACGCGCAAGGACTCCCGAAGAGCTGATGGCTGACCTCGACGAAGTAATGACTCTCATCCCCGGCACACCAAAGATGAACCTTCACGCGAGCTACGCAATCTTTGAGGGCAATGACTGGGTAGACAGGGACAAGCTCGAGCCGAAGCACTTCGCAAAGTGGGTGAAGTTCTGCAAGGACAGAGGACTCGGCTGCGACTTCAACCCGACGTTCTTTTCACACCCCAAGTGCGACCCGCTCACCCTCTCCTCACCGAACGACGACACCCGCAAGTTCTGGATCGAGCACGGCAAGGCAAGCATACGCATCAGCTCGTACTTGGCCGAAGAGTTAGGCCAGCCCTGCGTGATGAACATCTGGACGGGCGACGGCTTCAAGGACGTTCCGGGCGACAGACTCGGGCCTCGTGTGCGTTACCGTGAAGCGATTGACGAGATACTCTCTGAGCCTTACGACTTCAAGAAGGTGAAGCCCTGCATCGAGAGCAAAGTCTTCGGAATCGGAGTCGAGGCATACACTGTCGGGAGTGCAGAGTTCGCATTGAGCTATGCCGCCTACAACAGGGACAAGTGCATTCCGCTCATGGACAACGGACACTATCACCCCACTGAAGTCGTCAGCGACAAGATTCCTGCATTGCTGGCGTTCTTTGACGAGATAGCATTGCACGTTACGAGACCTATACGCTGGGATTCGGATCACGTTGTTCTGTTCGACGACGAGACAAGAGAGATTGCGCGCGAGATAGTACGCTGCGGAGGCCTCAAGGGCAGAGTCAACATTGCACTTGACTACTTCGACGCATCAATCAACCGTATAGCTGCGTGGACTATGGGCTACCGTAACTTCCAGAAGGCGTTGTTGTTCGCACTGCTGCAGCCTGTTGATGAGCTTAAAGCATTGCAGGACAAATCAGAGCTTACGGAACTTTTCGTTGTTCAGGACGAGCTGAAGACGTTACCGTTCGGCGATGTGTGGGATGAGTACTGCGGAGTATGCGGGAAGCCTTTAGACCGCGAGTGGTTCAAGGGCGTGCAGAAGTACGAGGCTGACGTTCTCAGCAAGAGGGGGTAATCATGAAGGACATAATGACCGCGCCGTTCATGGTGGAGATGATTCGTACGTGCACCAACATGTACGCTCACGGCTGGGACGAGCGCAACGGAGGCAACATCTCCCTGATGCTCGAGGAGTCTGACGTTCGGGAGTACGGCGACGTGAACAGAGTGTTACGCACAATACCTACGGGCTTCAGCGCACCCACGCTCGACGGCAAATACTTTCTGGTAACGGGAACGGGCAAGTACTTCAAGAATGTGCAGTATGCTCCGGACGTGAATCTCGGACTCGTGAAGCTCACAGACGGAGGCACGAACGCACAATTACTCTGGGGGTTCACTGACGGCGGAAAGTTCACGAGCGAGTTTCCTGCGCACATGATGAGCCATGCAGTCAGAATCAGCGTCAACCCCGCTAACAGAGTCGTAATGCACTGCCACCCGACGAACCTTCTCGCGATGACCTACGTGCACACTCTCGACGAGAAAGCGTTTACCCGTACTCTCTGGCAGATGTGCACCGAGTGCATAGTGGTGTTCCCTGACGGCGTGAACGTGCTTCCGTGGATGCTCTGCGGGACGAACGAGATCGGCGAGGCTACAGCGGACAAGATGAAGACAGCTCGTCTTGTTGTGTGGGCACAGCACGGACTCTACGGTGCAGGAGTTGACCTTGATGAAGCGTTCGGGCTTATCGAGACGGCGGAGAAGGCAGCAGAGATATATATGAAGATAGCTCATCTCCCATTAGTCAACACAATCACGGATGACCAGATGCATTTGTTAGAGGGCAGGTTCGGAGTCAAAGCCCGCGAAGGGTACTTATCGTAGACATAACCCCTCCTAGCCTCCCCATAGCTGGGGCGGAATGTTTCCCCCATGACAAGGGGGGACAAAGGGGGGTAACTAACCACTCCTTACTTCCCATTCACAAGGGGCGGAACGAATCCCCCATGAAGCAGGGGGGACACAGGTGGGTAATCTTAAGGAGGAATAATCGCAATGGCAAGTCGTATCGTACTCAACAACATTTCGTATCACGGCAAGGGAGCAATTGAGAACATCCCCGCCGACCTCAAGGCACGCGGCAAGAAGAAGGTATTTGTGTGCACGGACGCAAGCCTCGTGAAGTTCGGAGTCAGCAAGAAAGTAACTGACCTTCTCGACAAGGCGGGCATAGCTTACGAGGTCTACAGCGACATCAAGCCCAACCCCACAATCGAGAACGTCCAGAACGGCGTCGCAGCCTTCAAGAAGGCAGGGGCAGACTCAATCGTGGCAATCGGCGGAGGTTCGGCAATGGACACCGCGAAGGCCGTCGGAATCATCATCAACAATCCCGAGTTTGCGGACGTGAGGAGTCTCGAGGGAGTCGCTCCCACGAAGGCACACGCTGTGTTCACAATCGCAGTCCCGACGACAGCAGGAACAGCCGCAGAAGTTACCATCAACTACGTCATCACGGACGTTGAGAAGAAGCGCAAGTTTGTGTGCGTTGACACTAACGACATCCCCGAGATAGCAGTAGTTGACCCCGACATGATGGCCTCAATGCCGAAGGGACTCACCGCCTCTACAGGAATGGACGCACTCACTCACGCAATCGAGGGCTACATCACGAAGGGGCATTGCGAGATTTCCGACATGTTCCACCTGAAGGCGATAGAGCTTATCTCTCACAGTCTGCGTGATGCAGTTGCGGGCAAGGACTGCGGGCGCGAGGGAATGGCACTCGGTCAGTACATCGCAGGAATGGGCTTCTCGAACGTCGGACTCGGCATAGTCCACAGCATGGCACACGGACTCTCTGCACTGTATGACACTCCTCACGGTGTGGCATGCGCAATAATTCTGCCCTACGGTCTGGAGTACAACGCACCGGCAGCAGGGAAGAGATACCGCGCTATTGGTGCAGCTATGGGCGTTGAGGGTATCGGCGCGATGACTGACGACGAGGCATGCGAGGCGACAATTAACGCAGTGAAGAAGCTCTCTGCGGACGTGGGGATTCCCGCAGACCTGAAGGGTATTCTGAAGGAAGAGGACGTGCAGTTCCTGAGCGACAGTGCGTTTGCTGATGCTTGCTGCCCAAGTAACCCCAGAGACACGAACGTTGAGGAGATAAAGGCACTCTACAGAAGCATGATGTAGAGATATGGTTACCCCTCTAAATCTCCCCTGACTCAGGGGCGACTTCCTGCTCATCTCCTCCCCTGCGTAAGGGGAGGCCGGGTAGGGTCGAAACCCTTACCCCTCTAAATCTCCCATTCACAGGGGCGATTTACGAACTCCTCTACTGCGTAAGGAGAGGTCAGGAGGGGTCGCACTACCATACCGGAGGCGGGCAGGGTCGCACTGCATAAGGGGAGGTAAGGCGGGGTCGTACAACCAAAGAAAGGAGGCACAAACTTTGTCGGAATATATACTTGAGCTGAACAACATAACGAAAATTTTTCCCGGAGTTAAGGCTCTCGATAACGTCCACTTCAACCTCAAGGCCGGAGAGATTCACGCCCTAGCAGGTGAGAACGGTGCAGGCAAATCTACCTTCATCAAGGTAATCACGGGAGCGCATCAGCCCGACGGCGGAGAAATCATCCTTAACGGCGAAAAGGTCGTAATGTCTGACCCCATCGTCGCGCAGGAGAGAGGCATTGCCGCAATCTATCAGCACGCAGCAAGTTACCCTGACCTCAGCGTTGCGGAGAATATTTTTGCGGGCCATGAGTTCAAGATTGGGCCGTTCATTGACTGGGCAAAGATGAACCGCGAGGCCAAGAAATTACTCGAGGCTGTCGATGCGGACTTCAGCCCTACAGCGTCAGTAGGCTCGCTCTCAGTAGCACAGCAGCAGCTCGTCGAGATAGCGAAGGCTCTCTCAATGAACGCAAAGATTCTCATCATGGACGAACCCACTGCAGCACTCTCACAGCGCGAGGCAGAAGCTCTCTACAAGATTGCGCTGCGTCTCAGAGACCAGGGCACAGGAATCATCCTCATCTCTCACAGATTCGAGGACATGTACGGACTCGCTGAGAGGGTAACTGTTTTCCGTGATGCCCAGTACATCGGCACGTGGAATCTTCACGAGGTCGAGCAGTCATTCTTGATTCACCAGATGGTCGGGCGCGACATCAACCAGCTCTACCCCAAGAAGGAGACTCAGATAGGCGATGAGCTTTTGCGTCTCGAGAACCTCAGCAGGACGGGATTCTTCCGCGACGTGAACATCAACGTAAAAGCCGGAGAGATAGTCGGCCTCACCGGACTCGTCGGAGCGGGTCGCACGGAGGTAATGGAGGCAGTGTTCGGAGTCCATCAGCCCGACTCAGGAAAGATTACCTTCATGGGCGAGGAGATACACGCTCACACTCCGACTCAGATGATGGCGCAAGGACTCGGCTATCTCCCGGAGGACAGGCAGAAGGACGGTCTGTTATTGCAGTGGTCAATCAATCACAACATTTCCCTTCCTGTCATGGCTAAGGAGTGCCAGAACGGAATCTTTATCAGCAAGCGCAAAGAGTATGAACTCTCTGACGGTATGAAGGACTTGCTCGCAATCAAAGCTCCCGACACTGACACGCTCACCGGTGCACTCTCAGGAGGCAATCAGCAGAAGGTCGTCGTCGCGAAACAGCTCGCGGCTAACCCGAAGATGATTATCCTTGACGAACCCACAAAGGGCGTTGATGTCGGCAGCAAGGCAGCAATCTACGAGATAATGTCTGATTTAGCGTCTCAGGGCTTGGGTATCCTGATGATTTCGTCGGAGCTTCCTGAAGTAATCAACATGAGCGACAGAATCTACGTCATGAGTGAGGGCAAAGTTACGGCGGAGTTCACGGACACCAAGAACCTCACGCAGGAAATCATCCTCAACGCCGCAATGCCTCAGAGCAAGGCAGCATCATAGACAGGAGGGAGAGAAAGAATGAACAAGGGCAAATCGTTTTACGCGTTCCTCATTGAGCACAGAGAGCTTCCCCTTCTGGCGGTGCTTGCGTTGCTGCTTGCGGTCGTCAATGTCAGAGTCCCGGGCTACCTCGCGAACTCCTGGCTAAACGTCCTCAAGAACGGCTCAATCAACATGGTCATGTGCTGCGGAATGCTCTGCGTGCTTCTCGTCGGCTCAATCGACATCTCCACAACGGCAGTGCTCGCGTTCGCAGGGGCAGTCGCCGGTAAGTTAATGGGACTCGGCATGATTCAGAACACATTGCTGATGTTCGTGCTGGGTATCGCAATCGGTGCAGCTATCGGCGCAATCAACGGCGTACTCATGAGCTACGGAAGGGTCATCGCGTTAATTGTTACGCTGGGCACGAGCTACATTGTGAGGGCATTAATCCCCATGAACTGGCTGCTCGGCATGAACAAAGTGAATCCCACACAGCTCACACAGGCATTCAAGGACAGCCTCATCAATCACGAACTGTTCGGCTTGCCGTTCTTGGTGTGGCTCGCGGTGCTGGTGGTCATAGCTACTACTCTGTTCCTGAACTACACGCGCACAGGAAGGAATCTCTACGCTGTCGGCTCAAACGCTGAGGCTGCACAGATGCGCGGAGTCCACCTCAACAAGATTCGCGTACTTGCTCACACGATATGCGGAGCTACAGCAGGACTCGCGGGCATAATGTGGCTTGCGTTCTACGCGGCAATCGAGAAGGGCAGTGCGACGGGCGACGAGATGTTCACGATAGCAGCGTGCGTTCTCGGAGGAGTGAGCGTAACCGGAGGCTACGGGAAAATTTCCGGAGTCGTCATCGGTGCATTGATGGTAGCGTTCATCGACAGCGCAATTCCGCAGATGCAGATCGGCAACTCAATGATTACGGAGTTCATCAAGGGCATACTGTTACTGTTCGCGATACTTCTGAACGTGATACTTCAGCGGATTTCGGCCAAGCAGGACTTAGCAAGGAGGAACATATAATCATGAAGAGCATTAAGAGATTTTTCACGAGCTGGGAATTTTTCCTCATCATCCTTCTTGCTGTGGTGTGCGCAGTGTTCTACTACGTCGATGCCGCAAGAGTCGCTGCAGGTATCTCACGCCGTCCGGTGTTCTACTTCGCTAACGTCGTCCGAAGCATGAGGCCTTACTTCCTCTACAGCTTCATGACTCTGGGAATGATGCTGATTCTCGCAATGGGGGACATCGATATTTCCGTCGGAGCAATAGGGACTCTCAGCGTCGTAACTTTGGGCGTAACCTACAACAACCTCGCCGTACTCGGAGGCATGAACGGCCCGACAGCATTAACCCTCTCGCTCTTGGCCTGTCTGCTGGTCGGTGCAGTGTGCGGAGCGTTGAACGGTTTTCTGTGCACGCGCTTCAAGGAGCTGTTCTCGATGATAATCACCCTCGCGACACAGTTATTCTTCCGCGGGTTCAGCTACCTCATCATTGGCGGAGAGACTCTGACGTTCAAGGATCCTACATTCCGTTCACTGTCAGCGTTGAACAAGCTGCTCGACATCGGAGGCGTGAAAGTTCCTGTGTCATTGCCGGTGTTCCTCGTGTTCGCAATAATCTTCTTCGTGTGGCTTCACATGACAGGAAACGGGCGCAAGATTTTCGCGATAGGCACGAACAGGTCAGCGACGTACTACTCGGGCGTGCAGACGGACAAGATAAAGTTCTGGTGCTTCGTGATTGCGGGGCTGATGAGCGCGGTAACAGGAATATTCTTTGTCGGCAACTCGTCATCAAGCGTAAAGGCTGACATCATGGACGGCTACCACATGTACGCAATTGCGGCGGCAGTTCTCGGAGGGTTCTCAACTGACGGAGGCAAGGGAAGCGTAATCGGAGCGGCAATATCATTAGTCATCTTCGGAGTGGTGAAATTCGGTCTAGGTACTCTGTTCGGATTCGCTGACAGTGCAGTAAACTTGTCAGTAGGTGTGATATTAATACTCAGCGTCTTAGTCCCGAACCTCATCGAGGACTTCCAGAACGCACGACGTGTAGCAAGACGCAGGGCAGAAACAGCAGCCCGGCATTCGTAGTACCCCTCCTAGCCTCCCCTAACTTAGGGGCGGAACAAGTCCCCATGTTAAGGGGGATTTAGGGGGTCATACATAAAGGAGGTATATTCATGAAGAAGTTAGCAGCATTAGTGTTAGTGGCAGTGTGTGTGTTCGCAGGGTGCGCATTCGCAGCAGACAAGCCCGGCGCAGGCATCACCATCGGCGTTGTCTACAAGCAGTCAGGCAACCCCTACTTCCAGGCTGGAGTCGCAGGCTTCCAGAAAGCAGCAGAAGAACTCGGCTTCACGTTCATGCATGACGGCCCGGACGACGGAAGCTCAGACGGACAGATCCGCATCATCGAGAACTACATAGCTCAGGGAGTCGATGTCCTCTGCATCAGCGCAAACGATCCCGCATCACTCGTTGACGTGTGCAATGAGGCACGCGAGGCAGGAATCAAGGTCGTAACTTGGGACGCTCCAGTTGACCCCGAGGGCAGAGATTTAGACGTTGAGCCGGCAAGCGCAAAGGTTATCGCCTTGACACAGCTCGACTCGATGGTTAAGTCCGTCGGCGGAAAAGGCCAGATAGCTATTCTCTCAGCAATGGCCACAGCTCCCAACCAGAACCTCTGGATTTCCTTTATGACAGACGCACTCAAGAGCGGTGAAGAGAAGTACAAGGATATCGAGTTCGTGGGCGTTGTCTATGGCGATGACGAATACACGAAGTCCTTCAACGAGACTCAGGCACTCCTCGAGCAATACCCCAACCTCAAGGGAATAATCGTCCCGACAACAGTAGGTGCTCCTGCGGTGAGCAAGTGCATCATGGACGCGAAGAGAAACGTGAAGGTTACCGGCCTGACTCTTGCGTCGGACATGAAGGAGTTCATCAACAAGGGCATAGCTGACGAGACGTTCCTCTGGAATCCCACCGAGCTGGGCTATGCAGCATCATTCGCAGCAGTGGCATTCGTGAAGGGCGAGATTACAGGCAAAGAGGGCGAGAGCTATAACGCCGGAGAACTCGGGACTCTCACCATCGAGAAGGCAGCGGACGGCGGAACAATCAGCTTCCTGAACAAGTTAAACGTCTTCAACAATGAGACGGTTGACGCGTGGATAAACATACTCTAATCATGGAACGTTACGCGTGGAAGGCAACAGTTAAGCCCGGCATGTTAGCAGAATATCGCCGGAGACACGACAACATCTGGCCGGAGATGAAGGAACTCCTCAAGTCTGCAGGAATCCGCAACTACACCATCTGGAACACAGGAAACGAACTCTTCGGGTACTACGAGTGCGAGAAGGGCGTAGAGTTTGCGGCTAGGACTCAGGCAGAGAGTGAAGTAGTTGACCGCTGGAACGAGTACATGAAGGACGTAATGACGATGGAGCTTGACCCCGAGACGGGAGCACAGCCGAAATTGACTCAGGTGTTCTTCTTGGAGTAACAGGACATAATAATTCCCCCGTGTGTCTCTCAATGACTGCGGGGGATTTGCTTTACTTGCCGGTTCTCTTGTCAAGGGCTTTGCGGGTATCCTTCGGGAAAATCTCCTCGCTCGCAGGGTCAGTCTTTATCATCTTCGGAAGGCAGTTGTAGTAATACTCCACATCCCTTATCCACTGATCTGCAGGGTATCTCGTGCTCTCTTGGCTGTGTTCTCCCTTCTCGTGGAACGTCTGAATCAGAGAGTCCTTGAGCTGCCGGACAAGATGACTCCAGATTCTCCGGGCCTCGTGCGCAGGAGCTTTATAGTCCTTCACAGGCTTGAACTCCCCGACGCTGTACGGGAATTTCCCTGCCCGGATCTCCTCCTCCGGAAGTTCACGCTCAAAGCTCGCATACGGAGGGTAGCCCTGCATCATCAGCCTGAACACCAGAGTCGCAACGCCGAAATTCTCGTGCCCCATAGTCCGAAGGAACGTCCTGAAGTCCCGCCCCTGAAGCTCTGGGGGAGTCGAATACACGTCGCCGTCCGGACACGGAAACTCCCTGTACTGCCACGAGTCAGCGTCTATGAAGTAAATATCTTCCGTTGACGTGAACATAATGTTTTCGGGGGTAACGTTGCCGATGATTACTCCGTTGTCGTGAAGGTACTTTATGCGGTCAAGAATATTCTGCGTGATTATCACCATGTCAGGCTTCTTCCAGTCTGCGAACCTGTGAGCGAACTCCGACGCTGTGCAGAATAATTCCTCAATGCTTCCTCCGTCGGCTCTGGGCATCACGCAGCCGCAGAACTCCCCCCGTTCGTTGAGCAGGACATCGAGGGGAAAACATACGCCCTTGCACTTGAGGCCGAGACTCGTGATGAGCCGCAGTTTCTCGAGTTGCCGGACTGTGCAGAACTCCGGAGCGTAGATCTTGGCTGCGTACTCTCCGGACTTGCCGCCCGAGTCCGTCTCGTAGACCGTGCTCTTCCTGCCGTGAGCGATGATGCCCGAGAGGAGGTATTCTCTGCCGTCGAGGCCTTTGACCTTGCTGCCGACTTCGGGGAGCTGTGTAAGGTGGACTCTGTCTTCGGGGATCGAGGTTACCCGCAAAGGGAAGAGTGTACGTGAGGGAGTTATTCCGCCGTCATGGAGCGAGCAATCTGACAGCTCAATATCTCCGAAGTCAGTATCTACACTTTCGAGCAGCCCGGATATTATGACTGACTGCCCGCGCTCGAGTGCTCCGGCCTCCGGTGATGTGCCTTCCTGAAAACGGCAGATTATGCGCCCCCGGAATGTCTCGTCGTCAGACATTAACTCCGTGATGAAGTCCCGCCCCTCGCTGTACGTCCTCACTACTTTTCCTGAAAACTTCAGGCATTGATTCCTGTATACTCTGCCGCTGGATTCACGGTTCGGCTTGAACTGCTGCACTAATTGTGAGGCAGCTATCTCTAAAGCGTTCTTGCTTGTGCTCATTGAAGTATTGCTCCGTTCCGTTTTCTGTGTCTGTGAATCTGCTAGTCTGGCTTCTGAGAGCGTACCGTCGCTTTCAAGCCGCTTCACTGTGATGTTCAGGCCGTTCACTGACTTGCTGTCCCGCGTCCTCAGCAGGTCTTCTGCTAACTTCCTGTCCTGCGTTATCACGGTTATATCATTCTTGAGGCCGTATTTGAACACTGCTCCGAGAAATATATTGTCCGCAAAATTACGGCTGTCCTTGTCATCGTCAAGCCCAAGTTTTACTACCCCTCTGGCCTCATAGTCGAACACAAGGCTGAAAATTTTCTGCGCTCGTTCGCTGAGGTAATAGTCTTTGCTGCGGGTCTGCTTTCTAAGCTCATCGATGACTGCCCATAACACTATCACTTTGCCGTGTGCGGACTTGAGCTTCTTCAGGTAAAGCTCTGATGCGGGGAGTTCGAGCAGTGAGCAGGTATCTATGAGTGTCATTGTTTCGCGTTTGGGAAAAATACTGTTCTGCATTCTCTGAAAATGAATAGCCTCCTGTTTGAATTTCATGTACTGCGGAATTACTGAATGCTTGTAATTATAGCAAAGCCCATTGTGGTAAAATATGCACATCACGTTAAAGGAGAATGATTGTTATGACGTTCGAAGAATACAGAGCACGTAAACTTTGGGACACAGACATGATGACGGAAGAAGAGAAGGAAGCCCACATAGCTAGGATTCGTTCACATTGCGGAGTTATTGATGATGAAACATTCGTAGAACCGCTTGACGTTGTACCAGTTATAGCAAAGGTATCATAACGATGTACGTGCTTGATACTAACGTCTGCATTGACTATATGCGCAAGGGGAGAAAAGCTGGGCTGATAGATGCTAAATTTTTGCAGTATGGGGTTAGGAATATAAAGCTTCCTGCTGTTGTTGTGGCTGAATTGCTGTACGGAGCTTATCACAGCAAAAGTATTGAGAAGAACCTAAAGGAGACTATAAGTTTGATAGCTAATTTTGAGGTTTTTTCTTTTGGTGCTGCAGAGGCAGATGCGTACGGCCGGATACGTGCTTCACTTGAGCGCAAGGGTAAAGTCATCAGCGATAACGACATGTTCATAGCCGCAACCGCTCTCGTCAGAAATGCCGTCCTAGTTACCAACAACACGCGCGAATTTTCCCGCATAGACGGCCTCAGACTCGACGACTGGACTATCTAGCTCATCACACCCTCACAAATTTATTCCCTTCATTGCAGTATAATAGCCCCAAATTCTTAATCAGGAGGCTTATCGTTTCATGAGAAAAGCTCAGTCTATAGTCCGCAATTACTTCTTTCTCTCAGTACTGCTCATGGCTATGATTCTCGGCGCAGTTACCGGCTACGTCTACCCCGGCTTCGCAGGCAGCATAGCTTTCTTGGGAACTATCTTTATCCGCATGATGTTCTGCATCGTCGTCCCTATGGTCTTCGCTTCAATCGCAGGTGCAGTTGCAGGCACAAAAGATCTCCGGCGTTCAAGGTACATAATGTGGGTAACAGTGATTACGTTCATCATCACCGGAGCAATAGCAGCAATAATCTATTTCCTGCTGATTCTGGTCTTCCCGCCGGTAACCAGTGCATGGACTAACGCCGCAGCTGAGGCACTCGGCAGCCACGCATCAATGACTCAGATGATAGTGAATTTCTTCACTGTCGAAGATTTCGTCGGCCTTCTCTCCAGAAGGGCAATGCTCCCCTTAATTGTGTTCTCTGTGCTGTTCGGTTTTGCAGTGAATCTCAGCGGCAAGGACGGAGAACCTGTGCGTCAGTTCCTTGCAAGCCTCACATCAGTAATGCTCAAGTTCGTGAATCTAGTAACGTACTATGCACCGATAGCTTTCTTCGCGATATTTGCCGACCTCGTGGCAACTTACGGCCCGCAGATTACAGAAGATTATGCCCGTGCTCTCGGACTGTACTACCCTGTGTGCTTCATCTACATGTTCACGGCGTTTCCTGTGATGGCGTGGATAGGTGCAGGAAGCGAGGGAGTGAGGGCAATGTTCAGGCACATTCTGAATCCCGCAATAGTCTCGCTCGGGACGTGTTCGTCGGTCGCAACGATTCCCACAAACATGGAGGCTGCAGCGGACACTGGAATTCCCCGCGATGTGTCGGATATAGTCCTTCCGCTCGGAGCAACTATGCACATGGATGGCTCGTGTTTCTCATGCGTCCTGAAGATCGCGTTTGTCTTGGGAGTCTTGGGAAAGCCTGTAACTTTTGCTGACTTGCCGATGATAGTTCTTGTTGCGGTGTTCTCGTCTGTAGGAATGAGCGGAGTACCCGGAGGCGGGTATATAGGCGAGTATATTATCTGCACATTATTCTTCCCTGAGAACATCGAGCTTGCGTTCCCGATTCTTGTAGCTATCGGAAATCTTGTAGACCCTCCGGCAACTATGATTAATGCTGCGGGTGATTATGTCGTATCCTTCATCGTCTCACGGTTCGTTGACGGCAAGGACTGGCTCAGGAAAGCTCAGGAAGCATAAATTTCACTGCGTCCCCTCGTGTGAAAGCGGGGGGATTTGCTTTATCATGTCGCAATGTCAGGCGTAACGCATAGGATAGACTGGTATATCAAGCCTTCGGAGTTCAAGATTATAGTGAAATAAATATGCTTTATCATTACGGGGAGGACAAAACATAATGGCGAGCGTAACGCAGAGAATAGGCCAAGTCAGGCAGCCTTACGGAGGATATATCAAGCCTTCGGAGTTCCGGAAACTACAGCTTGAAGACAACGCATCTCTTAACCTGCAGAAGAATATTCCTGCATCAATTGTCGGGCTTACTGTAAGATTCATGCGGTACAGAAATGTCATGAAAGCGTAGGTAAAGATATGGCGAGCGTAACGCAGAGAATAGGCCAAGTCAGGCAGCCTTACGGAGGATACATCAAGCCTTCGGAGTTCCAAAAGATACAGCTTGAAGATAATACATCACTTAACCCGCAGGAGAATATCCCTGCTTCACTTGTGGGGCTTACTGTGGACTACATGTCAAGATTCATGCAGTGCGGAAATGTCATGAAAGCGTTTGAGATTTCGTGCATGGGAGCAGTGATAGCCAGAAAGCAGAGCGTTGCAGAAAAATTATTGCGCAGTATTCAGGGGCTTGATGACGTATCAATCATTAGTGCATGTAAACTTGCCTCATTTGATGTGTGGTACAGAAACCCTTTAGATGCAATGTTAAGCGCAGGTTATGAATATATTAATCCGGACAGAGAGACTATAGAGAATATATATGATATGATTATGCGTACCCAATCATTCATAAATAAGTACGGCCCTGTTGTTGTAAATGGGTTTACATTTGAAAACTCAGGCTACACCGAAGTTGTTAGCTCTGGCGACGGCGATTTTTTAACGCGCGACACGTTATGGGATATGAAAGTACTGCGTTCAAAGCTCACAAGCAAACATACTCTTCAACTCTTAATGTACTGGATAATGGGCAAACATTCAGGGCAAAAAATTTTTAAGAGTATTAACAAGCTGGGTGTGTTCAATCCTAGAATGAATATAGTGTACTTGCTGGAGACAAAGAATATTTTGCAAAGCATAATACGTGAAGTTGAGAACAAAGTAATATGCTACCAGTAATACAAGAAAACCCGCCTGATTCTCTCAAGCGAGCTATTAGTCTTCATATTCTGGTGGAGCTGAGGTACTCCGAAGAAAATACATAAACTCTTGCTATATTGGCTATCTGTGTGATTACTCCGGCTTTTATTTGTACGGTTTCTTGTACGGTCAGTGATTATTCTTCATGCTACTTTCCTTGAATGACTTTAACAGTGCATTGGATAAAAGTAGCGTCTGCTCGCTGAGAAGATACTGTTGACCTCCTTCATCAAGAAAAGCGTGCATATCTTCTGAAATCCAGCGTATTGCTCGCATTATCCGTTCATATTTCGACAAAATTTCTGATAATCCCATATGACAGTTCGTGATGCCGTCAAAATTCCATATAGGTTCATAGTGGAACAACCTGTTTCTAATTTTCTTAATCTCCACCAGCTCGGCACATATGGTTTCCCTTGTCGCACCCTTTGCATTAGGGAATATCTTATTCTGTGTAAAGAACCAAAAGTGATAATGAGAACTTTTTAACGGATGCTCTTTCAATATGTCTATCCATGCTCCAAATGATAGCCCTGAAATAATATCACCCACTCCCATAGCTCTGCCTTTCACATTTTTACTGGCATAGTTACAAGCATCGTTGATTTTAGTAAGTAAGGATTTCTTTTGAGGCATCCATAGCAACCAATCTTCGGGGTTGCCAAGTTCTTTATATTTTTTCCTACGCCACCGATAGTGCTCCTTCAAGACCTCATAGACCCTATTCCGTAATGTAACCTCTAGGTACTGCAATGGGAGGAAAAGCCTTGAGGAAAGCCTTTGCACAAGATCGTATGGTACTAAAGAAGCTTCCTCACTTTTAGTAGCTGTAAACAGTAGATACGGATGCAGACGTTCAGGTGATAAAGCTGCGATAATCTCCTTTGGATTGTAGGTTACTTCATCTGGCCGTGATGTGGTCAACTTGTTTTTTTTCACTCCCCATAATATAATTTTCACGCAGGCTCGGTATCCAGCCCGGGTGCCGCTAGTCCGGCTACCAGTTTCATGGGATGACTAGCGGGGTTACCTTAAGAACAACGGAGTATGTCGGGAAAATCGCATACTCCTTATTTTGTGTCCCCATTTTAACATAACACTTCACACAGCTCAATAGTTTATGATATATATATCATTTCTAAGCGCGCTACTTGTCAGCACGACCATTCCGCCACACTACTATTTCACCCTTCAACAGATTCACAAGGAAGCTCATATCTATGTCCTTGAAGTAGAACATCTGCAGGACTTTCGGATTCCCGTCAGAAGGGTTATATTGCTCGTATTTGCCGAAACGCTTTACCATCAGGTCAGGTTCCCACTTTGTGTCCATGATGATATGTTCCATCACAAAACTGCGTTTCCTGTTGACCGCAGGAGGATAGTCAAACAACGCCTTCACGTTCGAGCCTTCATAGAATCGATCGCCTTCGTAGTAGATTTCCGGCGGAGCTAAACTGTCCTCGACAGTAAACACATCGCCCGTCTGAATCCAGTATTTCTTAGCGATTGCGCGGGTGGCTTTCAGCATTTTATTCTGGCAGACCCCTTCCTGATACAGGGTTTTCTCTAAAGGGTCTGCGAGACTTGCTCCGAATGTCTGTGAGCTTTCTTCGCTCTCCTTACGCGCTTTGCTCAATTCGTCAGCGATTGCTTGCTTTTGATCAGCCGTGAGCTTGTCCAATACGTTCGGGGTCTTTTCGGCTGCCCATATTTCATCGACCTCATCAGGCAGAAGGAATCCGTTAGATTTCAGTTTTTGCTCTGCGTTTTCGGCAGAAACCAGCGGAGATACAGGTTCAGGCTCAGGCTCAATAGGTACAGGGCGTGAAGGTGCTTCGCCATCTTGCTTAATGAGTCCTGCCATCATCATGCCCATTAGTGCGACTGCATTGGCATTTTCCTTATCGAGAGCCTTAGTATTTTTTGAGGCTTTGTCAATGTAATCTACTACAGCAACCGCGCACCGCTTCAGGTCATCCATGCCGGAGATACTGACATTAAGGTTTCCGCGCATATACAGGGCTGAAAGCCAATCTCCACAGGTCGCCAGCTTGTTTTGGTAGGAGGCTCGCTTCCATTGGGCTATTGTGGCTTCATGAAGCGTACCGCCCTCGTACCATTCCTTTGCGCTTACGGGAGCAACAATCACCAATAGCGCGATCACAAGCAGTAAGCTATAAACACATTTCCTCAAATTCACCGCATCCTTTCTGTCGTTATTCTGTAAACTACAGCACCGCCACATGCGCAGCGCGTGAAGCCATTTCCCGGAGAAAATCATAGCTGGCTTGTATCGGCGGTAACTCTATCCTTTCTCCATTGCTTAATGTATATACAAGCATTCCCTTGTTGATTTGCCCTTGCGTATAAGGTCTATCCTCTCCGTTG
>JAFSUD010000099.1 GCA_017445405.1 Synergistaceae bacterium | reverse complement strand
CGCCTCAGCAAATATCATCTCAATAGACAGCCAAGCATAAAAATATCCCCCTCACATTCCGAATGAAGGGGATTTGCTTTACTACTCGCTCATGCTGCTGATAGATATTTCGTTATGCACACGCCTTATCGCCTCAGCAAACAGCGGCGCAATAGATAGCTGGATAATCTTTCCTGTCTTCTTCTCCTCCGGCATAGGGATAGTGTCAGTAAACACCATCTGCTCAAATTCCGACTTCATGATGCGTTCCTTTGCCGGCCCTGACAGCACCGCATGTGTCGCACACGCATACACCTTAGTGCACCCTCTGTCCTTGAGACCCTTCGCTGCATGACATATCGTCCCCGCAGTGTCTATAATGTCATCCACAAGAATCGCCGTCCTGCCCTTAATGTTCCCCACTATGTCCATCACTTCAGAAACATTCTGCTTGTCATAAGAGCGTCTCTTGTCCACAATAGCTATATCGGTGTTAAGCATCACGGCAAATTTTCTAGCCCTAGCCACGCCTCCGACATCAGGGGACACAACAACTACCTGGCCTCTTGAAAGCTCATCATAAAGCAGAGTTTTGAAGTAATCAGCCATTAACTTCATGCCGGTCAAGTGGTCAACCGGAATATCAAAGAACCCCTGAAGCTGTCCCGCATGAAGATCCGCAGTAATCACCCTGTCAATGCCCCCGTGCGTCAGAAGGTTCGCTACAAGTTTTGCGGTAATCGGCTCTCTAGGCTTGGCCTTCCTGTCCTGCCTCGCATACCCGAAGTAGGGGATAACTGCATTCACGTAATGAGCTGATGCCCTCCTCATAGCGTCCGCCATGATAAGCAGCTGCATAATATTCTCGTTCACCGGATAGCATGTCGGCTGAATGATGAACACATCCGCCCCTCTCACGCTCTCATTCAGTGATACTCCTATTTCGCCGTCAGCAAACCTGTAATGATTGATGTCCGACAGCGGAACATTAAGCTCCTTGCTTATCCTCTCCGCAAACTCTTTGTGCGCTGTGCCTGTGAATATCTTGAGGCTGTTTCCTCTGGACAAGATTATTCCTCCGTTTCTGGTTATGGCTTGTGGTGCTTGTGTATTGACCAGTCAGCTATATTCTTCTGCCTTGACCTGCCTACGCCAAGTGCATTTTCCGGAACTGCCTGAGTGATTACTGACCCTGCAGCAGTCGCAGAACCGTCGCCTATTTCTACGGGTGCTACAAACATGGTGTTAGAGCCGACGAAGCAGTTATTGCCGATCTTCGTCCTGTTCTTGTGAGTGCCGTCATAGTTGCAGGTTATGCTTCCTGCGCCGATGTTCACGTCATGGCCGAGTTCAGCGTCTCCGATGTATGACAAGTGAGGTACTTTTGAGCCTTCGCCTATGTGCGAGTTCTTGAGCTCGACGAACTTTCCGGCGTAAGCATTATTCTCAAGGCATGAACCGTCCCTGATGTACACGAACGCTCCGACCTTTGCGCCGTCCTTAAGCTCGCTGTTCTCTATCACGGCATAAGCAGTAATCTTAACGCCCTTTCCCAGCACTGCGTTAGTGAGTACCGAGCCTGTGCCGACAATACTTCCCTCACCTATGCGCGATTTCCCCCATAGCTGAACGTCCGGCATAATCACGGCATCAGGAGCGAGGGTAACATCTGCACCGATATACACGCTCTCCGGGTCAAGAATCCTCACGCCCTCGCGCATCCACCGCTCAGCTATCCTTCTGCGCATTACTCTGGTTACGCTGGCTAACTCAATCTGTGTGTTCACGCCCTGCATCTCTTCTTCAGGAAGAGGGATCGCTCCGGTGTTCATTCCCCGCGCATTCATGAGGCCTAAAGCATCAGGCAGGTAGTATTCATGCTGAACGTTATTGTTCGTGATGTCGCCTATCACCTCATCAAGTGCCTTCACTCGGAACGCATAACATCCTGCGTTGACTTCCTTAATCTTGCGCTGTTCCTCTGTCGCGTCCTTGTACTCGACTATGCTAACGGAGTCATGAGTGCGGATAATTCTGCCGTATTCGTTGGGGTAATCTGCCATGAAGGTAATCACTGTGCAGTCGAACTCTTCGCAGCATGACATTAACTCATCGAGGCTGTGAGGCCTGAGCAGGGGGACATCACCGTTGAGCACTACGAGATGCTTATACCTTCCCCACCACTGGCGGGCGGATTTTACGGCGTGTCCTGTGCCTAGCTGTTCATGCTGCCACAAAATATTTACTGCCGGGAATGTTTGTGAGATGTGAGCTTCTACCTGTTCTCCTCCTGAGCCTACGAGTACTGCTATGTTCTGCTGAGATACTCCGGCCTTGAGGACATTGTTAATAACGTAGTCAATAATCGGGCGGTCAAGAATAGGCTGTAATACTTTGGGATATGCGCTCTTCATGCGAGTGCCTTTACCTGCGGCCATGATGAGAACGCAAAGACTATCCATTTTGCACATCACCTCTTGAAGTATGCATGGCTGGGATGGATGGATTCGAACCATCATTACAGGATCCAAAGTCCGGCGTCCTGCCATTGGACGACATCCCAACTGAAAAAATGTTTACTGCCATGAAAACGCGCTAATTATATCACGCCAGAAAATCCCTGCTTGTGTTCGGCAAGATGTCTATGCGGTCATCCGGCGGCTCCGGTATGTCGGACGGCACATCTTCCATGAGCCTGGCGAAGTCCTCTGCGTCGAGCACCTCACGTTCTAGCAGCACTCCCGCAATCTTGTCCATGAGCGAGCGTCTCTCAGTGAGGATAGCTTTTGCCCTCTGGTAGCACGAGTCAATGATTGCCTTGACTTCCTGATCTATCTTGTAAGCAACTTCCTCGCTGTAGTTCCTGTCCTCTGAGATGTCGCGTCCCAAGAATATTTCTTCGCGCTTGTTGCCGAGCTTGATTAGTCCGATGGTGTCGCTCATGCCAAGCTGAGTAACCATCTGGCGGGCAATCTGTGTAGCTCTCTCAAGGTCATTAGCTGCTCCGCTGGTTACGTCATTGAAGACTATTTCCTCACTGACGCGGCCGCTCAGTAAGACGGATATTCTGTTCATGAGTTCTGACTTGGACATGAGGAATCTATCTTCCTCCGGGACCTGCAGGGTGTAGCCGAGTGCTGCATGGCCTCTCGGAATGATTGAGATCTTGTGCACCGGGTCAGAGCCGGGAAGGACTTTTGCGACGATTGCGTGCCCCGTCTCGTGGTAGGCAATTACGCGCTTCTCGTGGTCGTTGATGATTCTGCTCTTGCGTTCAGGGCCGGCCATCACACGCTCGATGCCTTCCTCGAGTTCATCCATGCCGATCCTGTCCTTGTTGTGGCGGGCGGCGAGTAGTGCTCCCTCATTCACCAAGTTTTCGAGGTCAGCTCCGACGAGTCCGGGAGTTCTGCGTGCGAGAATGCTCACGTCGACATCATCAGCAAACTGTTTCTCCTTCATGTGCACCTTCAGAATCTCTTCGCGTCCCTTAACGTCCGGGCGGTCTACTGTAATGTGCCTGTCGAAGCGTCCCGGTCTCAGGAGTGCAGGGTCTAGGATGTCCGGCCTGTTGGTTGCAGCGATGAGGATAGTGCTGCTCGAGTCGTCGAAGCCGTCGAGCTCAACGAGAAGCTGATTCAGAGTCTGCTCGCGTTCGTCATGACCGCCCCCGAGTCCTGCGCCTCTGTGCCTGCCGACAGCGTCCATCTCGTCAATGAAGATTATGCACGGCTGGTACTTCTTGGCCTGCTCGAACAAGTCCCTCACTCTTGCAGCTCCGACACCTACGAACATTTCCACGAAGTCAGAACCGCTCGAGCTGAAGAACGGAACATCTGCCTCACCTGCAGCAGCTCTAGCAAGCAGAGTTTTTCCAGTGCCGGGAGGGCCTACAAGCAGAACGCCTTTAGGCACGCGTGCACCTAACTTCTTGAACTTCTCGGGGTCTTTGAGGAACTGGATAACTTCCTGCAGTTCTTCTTTGGATTCATCGCACCCTGCAACGTCAGCAAACGTAACTTTTGGCTTGTTATCAAGGAAGAGTTTAGCTTTGCTCCGTCCGAATGACATAATGCGCCCTCCTCCTCCCTGCATTCCGTAGAGAAAGTACATCCACACGCCTATGAGTAACAGCGTCGGGAAAAGAGAAGTCATTAATGAAGTGAGCCAAGTATTTTTCTGTGGAGCTTCAAAGGTTACTGTGATGCCCATTTTGACGGCCTTATCAGCAATTTCCGAGACATCGAGGCCGTAAGTCAGGAAACGTTGTCCGCTGGTCATTTCCCCCTGAAATGCTGCCGAGCTTGATTCTCCGGGAATGGTGTTGTTGCGTATCTGAAGTATTCTTACGTGTCCTGCATCTAACTCAGAGATGAATTGAGTGTAACTGATTTCGTCGTACTGCTTCTGGACTTCCTCAGGAGTGAGGAACATATTGACCATAGAGACGACGACTAACACGAGCACGAGGTAGAGCCCGAGATTTTTCGCGACTTTGTTCAAGATGAATAATGCCTCCGATTGATTGAGATATAATGAATCAGCAAGCATTATAACAGAGGGGGATTTATTCCATGAACGATAATTACTATGATGCGCTGGAACTATCACTTAATGACTGGCAGATACTTTTTGCAGACTGGGGAGAACCGAAGTTCCGTGCAGGTCAGGTGTGCCAGTGGATATATGCCAAGAAAGTGTTCAACTATCATGACATGAGCAACTTATCAAAAGATTTGCGTGTGAAGCTGAGTGAGAATGTATTAATGACCTTGCCGGTACTCATCAGGCAGCAGACTTCAAGGGACGGGACGAAGAAGTATTTGTGGCAGATGAATGACGGAGTGCGTGTAGAGAGCGTGCTTCTGAATCATGGGGGGCACAGGACGGCGTGTATATCATCACAGGCAGGGTGTCCGCTTGGGTGCATGTTCTGCGAGACCGGGGCGAACGGGTTCACGAGAAACCTGACGCGCGGGGAGATACTGGGTCAGTTCCTGATGATGGAGAAGCTGAACGGAGGAGACATCAACAACATAGTGTTTATGGGTATGGGAGAACCATTGCTGAATGAGGCTGCGGTGTTTTCTGCGATACGTTCACTGAATGATAAGAGTATGCGTAACTTGGGAGCGAGGCACATAACAATATCGACTTCCGGAATAGTGCCCGGCATTGAGGACTTGGCCGACTTTGAGATACCGATAAGGTTATCGCTCTCACTTCATGCTGCGAATGATGCCCTGAGAAATAAGCTGATGCCTGTGAACAAGCAGTATCCTTTGCAGAAATTGACTGCGGCACTGAGGCATTACCGGGAGCGCACAGGAGAACGAATAACGATAGAGTATGCGCTGATAGACCGAGTGAATGATGCTGTGGAGTATGCGTATGAGCTTGGTGCGTTGCTTGATGGACTGCAGCCGTATGTGAACCTGATACCGTATAACGCGATACCGTCTAGGCCTGAGCTTAGGAGGTCAAGTGATGGGAGAGTGAAGGAGTTTTGCGGGGCGTTGAGTGAGCTGAAGATAGAGTATGAATTGCGGAAGGAGCGTGGAGGAGATATAGCAGCGGCTTGCGGACAGCTTGCGGGAGGAAAGTGATGCAAAGGACGATGATGCTTCACATATGCTGTGCCCCTGACGGCTCAGTCCCTATCCCTGACCTGCTTAGTGAAGGCTGGAAAGTTACCGGCTTCTTCTACGGCAGCAATATTCACCCTCAAGATGAATATATCCGCAGACTTGAGGCTGTGAGAACTCTTGCAGCTCACTGCGGAATTTCCTGTGTTATCGGACATTATGAGCCTGATGAATGGCTTGCTGGTGTGAAGGGTTTAGAGGCCGAACCCGAAGGAGGTATGCGGTGTAGAAAGTGTTTCACTCTTCAGTTAGAGGCATGTGCTCATGAGGCAGTGAAGGCGGGCTGTGAATATATGTGCACTACACTGACTATAAGCCCCCACAAGAACGCAGACCTCATTAACGCGCTCGGCCAAGAGATAGCCTCATCACACGGCCTCAACTGGGAAACTAGAATCTGGAGAAAGAAGGACGGCTTCCTGCGGTCAGTGAGGGCATCACGTGAACTTGGCCTATACCGGCAGAACTATTGCGGGTGCGTGTTCAGCAAGAATCAGGGGAAAGCCTGACTCCTGACTCTCCCCTCAGCACTTATTACAGCATCATGAAAGCAATCACGAACAACAGCCCCACCGCAAACGTCATCAATCCATAAGCCAGGCTCGACGGCAATAACATTCCCACCGTCTCCTGTTTTGCGTCCTCCTGATAGTACCCGAAATCCGTATCTTCAGGCGGCCTCACAAACTTAACTCTTGACGCATGAGACAGCAGCAGCGCAACAGGCCCTGCAGTCAGCAAGTCAATCACCCTCGCAAACAGCGCGCCCGCAAACGGCATAATCACTCCTATCACCGGCCTGAATAATGCATTCTCAATATTCAGCTTCTCCGGCCACAAGTCATAGTAAGTTATGTCATTGCCATTGCGGGACAGCATAAAGTTCTGAATCAGCAGGAAGTATACTGCTATACCTATGCCGATTGAGATTATTGCTCCCTCCAAGCACTCTGAAGAAAAGTAGCGGATTATGTGATGATGTTCCGGGCCGTTCATGAATGATGAGCCGAGAATACTTATCGCATCACCCAGCTTGTAGGGCATCATCCCTATTGCAGGAAGAAGCAGAGCCGACAGCGTGAGGATGAATGCATTAGTCCTTGAAATATACTTTTCCTTCTGGTGAAGATGAGGTGAAGGTTCAGCCACGAACAGCGCAACGAACAGCTTAATCACATACGCCGTAGTAAGTCCTCCCGAAATCAGGAACAGCCACTCGCACACACCGAACATTGCCGCCTCTGTCCCTGCACTCATGAATGCCAGCGTCCCGGCACTTCCACGCGCAATGTGCCCAAGCTCATTAATGTGCTCAACTATCGCATCATGCACTAACGTCTTCCCTAAATACCCGTTCCAGAAAGGCGCGCCCATGAGTCCTAAGCCTCCCATAACGAACGCAAACATCAGGCACTTTTTCCCTCTGCCGAAGCCCTTAATGTCGTTCAGGTTAAGCTGATGCGTATTCATGTGGACTACTCCAGCGCACAGGAAAAGCACTAACTTGATGAGCGAGTGCCCGACCATGTAGAGAATAGTTCCCCTGACTGCTAGGTCGTTATCCTTGCCGAGAAAACATTGCATAGCTATTCCCGTGAGTATGAAGCCGAGCTGCGACATAGACGAGCATGCCAGAGTCCGCTTAATGTTCACAGAGAAGACGGCCAAGACAGCCCCGAGCACCATAGTAATCACAGCCAGAATCAGGAGCATGAATCCCCACAGAGCATCATGCATGAACACTCCCGAACTCAGCACCAGAATTCCGAACAGCCCGGATTTCGTGAGCAGTCCGGAAAGCAAAGCACTCGACGGAGCAGGAGCGGCCGTGTGAGCAGTAGGCAGCCATATATGCGAGGGGAATATCGCTGCCTTAGCTGCAAAGCCCGTGAATATCAATATGCCTGAGACGTAGAGGGAGCTTCTGTCTGCAGGCTCAAGGTGAGAGAGCTTCGCAATATCCAAAGTCCCGGCCTTAGCGTAGAGCATGATTAACCCTGTCAGTGTTGCAAGGCCACCGATTATCGCGATGGCAAGGTAAGTTTGTGCGGCACGTTGAGCTTCCGGAGTCTCGTCCTGCACGACCATCACGTACGAGAACAGCGACATCATCTCGAAGAATATGAACGTCGTGTAGAGATCCCCCGACAGGAACACGCCCATAATGCTGCCGAGAGTCATGAGGACGTAAAGGTAGTATCTGTTTCTGTTGCGGTGATGAGTGAGGTATTCGCGTGAAAAGATAGTTGTAGCCGCCCACATGAACGCAATGATGACCGCGTAAATGAACCTGAAGCCGTCAAGCGTGAAATTTACCCCTAGTCCGCATACGCCGGGAATAGACAGCTCCGCACCGATGAGCCTGTAACATGAACAGGTAACAGCAAGCTCAATCAAGCACACGGCATCAGCTAAGTAATCACGTATTTTCCGGCTGAAGCGTCCTGCAGCATAAGAGATTAAGCCTCCGAGCATAGGCCAGAGCACAAGGAACAACAGATAGTAATTTTTCATCAAGTCAGCACCTCCTGAAAATTTCATGAATGGATAGTTTGAGATTATAACGTAAAGTTCACGTCATTAGCCAGATTACAGGTTATAATACTCACACATCAAAAATTACGACGGAGGACTTAATAACATTGTCTCTCAGAAAAGGCCTGATAATATTTATTCTCCTAGCCTTCGGAATGAACGCACTAATAATTCTCCGGAGCGTGGATAATCACACTATACGTTCACTCTTGGCCGCCAAGAAAATCAAGCTGTTAATTGCTTTGTGCGTAGTCTTCATTGCGTGGCTGTGCGATGCAGGGAGATTCTGTGCCCTCGCTAAGGCTGCTCATGAACACGTCTCTCTGGCTCTGGGAATAGCTTTGACGTGGCTTAACTACTTCGGCAGCGCAGTAACACCCATGCAGTCAGGAGGCGGGCCGTTTCAGGTTTACGCGCTTTACAAGAAGGGAATACCTGTAGGCAAGGGCATAGCTATAACCCTTATACGCACCATGCTGACAATACTTATTCTCACTCTTGCCGTCCCTATTGCCTTACTGCTTGACCCGGAAATTCTTGTTGGCAGTCCGTTCCTTAAGGGCTTAGTGTCTTACGCGCTGGTGGTAATAGTTATCATGTGGTCGTTTGTGGCATTAACGCTTCTGAAGCCTGAGAGTATTCGTGCACTTGGCCGCGTCATAATTATGTGGCTGCGCAGGTTCAATATCATGAAGTCTAACCGCATGGTGATAAAGATATTCCAGTGGCTAGATAAGGAGATAGATAACTACATACTGAACTTCAGGATAGCTTTTCACTCAGGCAAAATATGGCTCGCTGTTGGGGCTGTCCTGTCAGTCCTTCATCTGATCTCACTCTTCACCGTCCTTCCTGTCCTGATGAGTGCTGTCGGCCTTCCCTTCAGGTACGCTCAGACAATTGCGGTTCAGGCGGTGTTCATGTTCATCCTGTATTTTGTGCCTACGCCGGGAGCATCAGGGGTAGCGGAAGGAGGAGGGGCATTGCTTTACAGTGTCTTAATGCCAGAGAACATGGCGGGAGTGATGGCGATAACGTGCCGTTTCTTCACGGACTACATATCTATTTTCATGGGAGTAGTTGTAGTGATAAGAATGCTCGGCTGGGGAGTGAGCGAGAATCTGCACAAGGGAGCATCTCCCGAGTCGGAGGCATTGAGGACGGAGAAGAAGCAAGATGCGTGAATTAGTGATGATACTCTTCATGCTCAGGCCTACAACTCCCGGGAGAGTGCGTGCGTACTTCACGGACTGCATATCTGACTTCATGGGAGTAGCTGCAATGATAAGAATGCTGGGCTGGGAAGTGAGCGGGAATGTATCTTCTCCCGAGTCAGAGGCATTGAGGACGGTGAAGAAACAAGATGCGTGAATTAGTGATAATACTCTTCATGTTCAAGCCTGCAACTACCGGGAGATTGCGTACTTGCTTCACGGACTGCATATCTGCCTTCATGGGAGTAGCTGCAGTGATAGGAATGCTCGGCTGGGGAGCGAGCTGGAATGTATCCTCTCCCGAGTCAGCGGCATTGAGGACGGTGAAGAAACAAGATGCGTGAATTAGTGTTCAGGCTCAGGGGCGGACTCTGGACTCTGCTGTTCGTGATGATACTCTTCATGCTCGCGCCTGCAACTCCCGGGAGAGTTTGTGCGTGCTTGCTGCTCGTAACTCTCGGCCAAGTCTGGCGGTGCTGGTCTGTCGGGTACATCGGCCTCTACAGGGGCGAGAACGTCAAGGCTCAGGCACTCGCTACTCACGGCCCGTATTCCCTTATGCGCAACCCTTTATACTTCGGGAACTTCATTATCGGCTTAGGCTGGAGCATACTTGCGGGACTCAGGGGAATAATCATCTTCACATTATGCTTCTATGTGCTCTACGTGATGGCTATTATCCCTCATGAAGAAGCATTCCTGCTCTCAAAGTTCGGGGTGGAGTATGAAGAATACTGCAGAAGGGTTAAGCGTTTCTGGCCCGCAAAATTCAGGCGTGAATATCTGCGTGGAAAATTTGATGCTGAAGTTGTGAGGCGTTCAGAAATTCACACGATAATATCTACAGTCATAGGCACGATAATAATTATTGGTATATCATTATGCTATACTTGATTGCTTTTACAGACGAAGGAGGCGTGAGAACACAATGTACACAGACGAATCTGAAACAGGACGCAGGGGGCGCAGGAGGCCAGAGAATGACAAACCGGATAACGTAACGGTGAATGATTTCTTGTCGGTGATAAGTGAGACGGAATACCCGCAGTATATTCTTGAGGCGATAGGGCAAGTTCAGGACTGGATGAAGGAAGTAACCGAGAAACCTGATGAACCGGTTGATGAAGCTGACTTGTTCTCGTCAATATTCGGGCCTATGTTCGGAGAGGATGACGAGATAGCGGGGCTGTATGACCGTCTGAAGAGCATAGAGAATTTTGCTGACGTAGTGCCGAATCCCAAGCAGCCAGAAGGCAAGCCAGACACCCTGATAATCAGCATCAATCCTCCTGACTGCGACACAGGAATACGCACAGCCATAGATTACGCAGCAGTATTCAACCGCAGCAAGTGCAAAAGAGTGTGGATAATCAGCGACACGTTTGTATTCGATGAAGTGTTTAAGTTTGTGCCTCATGTAGATGCTTTAGCTGAGCAGGGAATAATGCTGAGGTACATTCTTGTAACGCCTTGGGGCTGGGTAGAAATGCCATTAAGCGGGACGACGGCAGGGAAGCATAAATTTCTGTGGCACACTCACACAGAGAAACAGGACGAGAAGCCCAAAACACGTAAGCGTAGACAGAACTAGCATATAAACACAGGAGCAGGTCATGAGAGGAATCACGGCCTGCTATTTTTGAGCAAAGGAGAGCATGAAATATTTTGCACAGTGCAATGAATAATAATGTGATGACGTTGTACTTGGCCGGAAAAATTGACTCTAACAACGCAGCAGACATTGAGGCAGAAATCTCGCAGAAGCTCGCAGAACATCCCGGTGAAGTCCCAGCGTTCGACGCATCGGAGCTTGAATACATCTCGAGTGCAGGATTGCGCGTCCTCCTGAAGTTCCGCAAACAGTTCGGCAGGAGCTTAGACATCATCAACGCATCAAGTGAGGTGTACGACATTTTCGAGGTTACCGGCTTCACAGAACTGCTCAGCGTCAGAAAAAAGCTGCGTGAAGTCTCAATAGAAGGCTGTGAAGTAATAGGAGGCGGTAATTTCTCGACGGTTTACAGGCTCGATCCCGAGACCATCGTCAAGGTCTTCACGCACCCGACGGCGACTCTAGAAAGTGCGGACTCCGACCGCAAGACATCGCGCGAAGTCTTCATCCACGACATCCCGACCGCAATAGCTTACGACGTGGTGAAGGTTGGTGAACGTTACGGACTCGTCTACGAGATGATCGACGCAGACACAGTCTCCAGGACTCTCCGCAAGCAGCCCGAACGACGAGACGAGCTGGCCCTCAAGATGTCCCGCCTCATGAAGAAGCTCCACACGACGGAGTTCAAGCCGGGGACGTTCCCGGACGCGAGAGACATTCTGCACTCTATGATTCAGCGTCCTTACAGCATCGGAATGATTGACGCTGACGACAAGGCACGCATTGATGAACTCATTGACGGCCTCGCATACAGGAACACGTTCGTACACCTTGACTATCACCCGAACAATGTCATGGTCAGCAATGATGAACTCGTGCTTATTGATGTAGGCGGTGCAGGGCTGGGCAATCCGATAGCTGACTTGCTTATCTCTTACGCACAGTTTGTTGTTATAGCTAGGTTCGCGGCAGAACACGGCAGCAAGGCTCATGAACAGGGAATAGGCCTCGATGCTAAGACACTCGGCGCAATGTGGAATGTCATGATGCCTGACTACTTCGGCACAACTGATAAAGCTGCACTTGCTGGTTACGAGGAGGTTATCAGCGGCTGGTCATACATTATGCATCTTTACGGCTTCAGTGTCGCCCGAACCCTTCCTGATGACGTGAAGATAAAGTTAGGTGCTGAGGTAATGGAGGAGTTCCGCAAAGTCATAGGCACGCTCAAACCTATAGCTGGAATCTGACCGCACACTGCTATAATCATCAGAAAAT
>JAFSUD010000098.1 GCA_017445405.1 Synergistaceae bacterium | reverse complement strand
AGAATGCTCGCTCCATTGCTGAGTTTTACGGCAGAGGAAATCTGGCAGGAGATGAGGGAGATTGACTCGTCGCTTCCTGAGAGCGTATTTCTTGCTGATTTCCCGAAGCAGAATCCCGAGTATCTGAATGATGAGCTTGCTGCTTTGTGGGAAGAGGCAGAGGCCTTCAAGGGAGCAGTGAGCCGAATGCTCGAGACGATGAGGGCAGCGAAGACTATCGGGACATCACTTGAGGCGCAGGTTCAGGCCAAGAAAACTGGGCTTGAGAAAGTTGCGGAGGCCTTCACGTGTGAGGAGCTTGCGGATATTGCGATAGTCTCAAAATTTGCGTGGGCTGATGAACTCACTCTGCCTGTTGCGGTGAAGGATGAGGCGACTGAATATGAGATTGCCGGCGGAGTAACTGAGGGTGAGAAGTGCCCGAGATGCTGGAAGTACAGCGAACACGCCAACGAGCACGGATTGTGTGAACGATGTGCTCACGTCATGCATGAAGATTAGTGATAAATTCTTCCCTCCTGTTGATGACTAGCAGGGGGGAATTTTTGTGCCCTCAAGACGGAGCAGAAATGCTTTCTTGTCGATACCTGCAGAGTAACCTGTGAGCTTTCCGTCTGCTCCAAGCACTCTATGGCATGGAATGATAACCGATATCGGGTTGCGCCCCACGGCCTGACCTATCGCCTGTGCTGCTCTGCACGATAACTCTTTGGCAATTGCTCCGTAGGTCGTCGTGTGTCCGTAGGGGATGAGCTGAAGATTTCTCCACACTCTGAGCTGAAATGCTGTGCCCTTGAGACTCAGAGTCGGCGTGAAGTCCGGAACACTGCCCGCAAAATACACATCGAGCCACCTCTTGGCCGAGTCCAATGCATGATGAGCTGATGTCCTGCCGGAAGCTGAATCTTCAGGAAAGTATTTCTGCCCGTAGAACCATAAACCGGACAGCCCTTCATCATCACTTGCCAGAAGGAGTTTGCCCAAAGGTGAATCGTAATTGCTAGCGTGAATCATTTGCTGCCTCCCATAAATAGAAACTCGCTATGCTCCCGTAAGGCGAGAACCTTATGCGGTATCTCATGAAGCGTTCTTTGGTGATCTCCTTGTGATGGTAGACAGCGCACAGTCCCTTGATTATGCCCAAGTCCTTAAAGCTGAAGATGTTCTTGCGCTGAAGTGTGAACAGCAGAATCATTTCCGCCGTCCATTCACCTATACCGCGAATAGATGTCAACGCTCTCATTGCCTCATCGTCATTCATGGTCTTGATGCTCTCAGGGGTGAACTCTCCATCGTGGACTTTGCGCGCAAAATCAGCAATGTACTCTGCCTTCCTGAAGCTCATTCCGAATGACTGCAGCCTCTCAGCACCCGCCTCAAGCACAGAGTCAGGGGTAACCTCGCCCAAGCTGTCAGTTATTCTCGTCCACACAGTCTGGAACGCACTGCCCGAGACCATCTGCGCCGTGATGTTTCGGACGACAGACGAGAACACATCATCATCAACAGGCAGCAAGAGATGCCCAGCTCTGTCGATAACTTCCGCTAACTTCTTATCTTTGGACTTGAGGTAATCCGTCTCAATATCAGTGTATTCAAAGTATTTCATGGCATAGCAAAGCCGGGCAGAGTTATACCCGGCTCATGTATCACTAATTCGCTAAGTGTCCTGATGCAGAGATCGCCTCAAGGATTGCGTACCTGTCCATCTGAAGGTGTTTCGTCATAGCGAGTGCTTCCTCGATGGGAGTCTCGACGATTCCGCCCTCACGCGTGCAGATAACGCTTCCTGTCCTGCCCTCAGCAAATGCCTTCACAGCATAGTAGCCCATTCGTGTAGCTGTCTCGCGGTCGCGTCCCGTAGGTGCTCCGCCTCGCTGGATGTGCCCGAGTACAGTAACTCTCGGGTCGAGTCCGAGTGACTCATGAATCCTGTTGCCGATGTCTATTGCACTGCCTACGCCTTCAGCAACTACCACCATGAAGTGAGTCTGCCCTGAGAGTCTGGCGTTCTGGATTCTCTCTACGACATCCCTCTCGAAGTTCAGCTCTGCTTCAGGGACGAGCACCGACGTAGCACCGACAGCGATACCCACATAGAGAGCGAGGAAGCCTGCATGTCTGCCCATGACCTCGACGACGGAGCAGCGTTCATGGCTCTGCATTGTGTCGCGGAGTTTGTCTATGCAGTCAATAGCTGTGTTGCAGGCTGAATCAAAGCCTATTGTGTAGTTCGAGCAGCCGATGTCGTTATCGATTGTTGCGGGAATGCCCATCACTGGGACTCCGAGCCGTGAAAGCTCAAGTGCTCCCTTGAACGTTCCATCTCCTCCGATCGCGACGACTCCGTCGAGTCCGAGCATCTTGCATGTAGCTACGGCCTTTTCGCGCCCTTTCTCGGTCATGAACTCATCACTGCGGGCGGTGTAGAGGATTGTGCCGCCTCTGCCGAGAATGTGTCTCACCATGTCCTGATTCAGAATCACGAAGTCGCTGTTGATGAGGCCCTGCCAGCCTCTGCGGATGCCTATGCACTCGATGCCGTAATACATTGCTGTGCGGGCTACTGCTCGGACTGCCGCGTTCATGCCGGGCGAATCTCCTCCGCTGGTGAGTACGCCTATGCGCCTAATCTTCTTGTCCATTGAGGTAATCTCTCCTTTATGTGGCTGATTTTTAGGGGTGAAGATATAATATCACGAACTATCTATGAAAGGCGGACAAATTCATCAATGCCCTATACTCCATCAAGATGGGAAGACTTAAGCAGAGAACTGCAGGGACTCTTCAGGAAAATAATCTGCTCTGACGGGGGAGCTTTGTCTATGATAATGCGTGAGGCTGTAAATCCTCCGGCAGGTGTTACAAGAGATAATTTTTACCGTTACTGCACACGTGTAGATGACAATTTGCACTCAGTCAATGCAAGAACTATAGCGGCTTCCGAGTTCAAGAACAGGGTATTTATTGAGAGCTGCTGGGACTTTGCAGACTATCAGCGCAAATTCTGCCAAGGCAACAGCTTAACTCTTCATAATGAAGGCTTTCAGGTCGGCAGTCCATGGCACGGCGATATACTCAATGCACCGGTACTCTTCCTGTCAATCAATCCGGCAATAACTCCCAGATGCTTTTTCCCTAGATGGCATCCTTCTGCAGACGGAATACAGGACAGATTCACACTTGCAGGCCTCGATGGAGCTGGTAATTCCGTATACACACTCACAGACATTTCGGGGAATGGTATAGCAAACGACATAACCGGTAACTGCGATAAAGAAATATATAACTTCTTGACGAACAGGTTTCAGGATACGTGCACGAGGCCGGACACTGGGAATCTTGATGCAATTGTTGTTGACGGCAATAACACATGCCAGCCAAGAGGACGTGAAGTTAGGTACTGGTCAGGTATGAAGCGGGTAATGGAGGAACTGATAGGCAATCCCGGATGTTTTGCACCTGCTGACCACACGAAGAGGCTTATGCGTTCAGTGCTGAGTTCGGAGGTAATATTCTGGGGGACGCAGAGCCAGGACGATGCAGGCAATGATAATGATGAAACTCTTAACAAGCGGCTTGACTATTTCTGGGAGAAGTTTGCTGTTCCGCTGCTGAAAAACTGCGGGGCTAAGATTTTGTTCCTAGTCGGTGCAAATTCTACGCGGGAGGTCTTCAACAGAGCATTGTGTGTAAAGAACGGAGAACTCTTCAGCCAATACAGGAATCGATACGGTGAAGAGTTCAGGGTTGCAGCTATAAACAACTTGAGTCAGCCGCCTTACAACTATACTAATATTGTGAAGTCTCTGAAGGATGAGGCCCGGAAGCCCGGAATAGTGCGCGATGCCATTGCAGAATCAATCATGCAATACCACAGATGACACCATATCCAGAAATTCCTGCTCGCTGAGAATAGCAATGCCCAGACTCTCGGCCTTCCTGAGCTTAGAGCCGGGCTTTTCTCCTGCAACAAGATAATTTGTCTTGAGAGTTACGCTGTTCGAGAACTGCCCGCCTAGAGCGAGGACTCTTTCTCCGGCCTCATTGCGCGTCATTGATGACAGAGTCCCGGTGAACACGAAGACTTTACCCTTGAAGCGGTCTTCCTGAAGCACTTCAGGCTGCTCGGGGTATTTTTTGTGCTGGCGTGATGATGAAGGGAGTCTGCCAGCTCCAGAAACAGAATCCATGTTGAGGCCGAGAGTCCGAAATTCGTTGATGAGAGCGATATTATCTTCATTCCTGAAGAACTTATATACTTCATTGGAAATGATAGCGTCTTCATATCGTCTTATGTCATCGCGCATTAAAGCATTGATAATATCTCCCTTATCTGCCGCTATAAGAGAATCAATGGTATATGCAATTCCCTCTTCTCCCTTTAATTTCTTGTCTCTAAAATATACTGCTAAGTTATTAGTAACATTTTCATTAGCATTTGGGATAACTTGCAGTGCTGTTTTCAGCCATGAACGCGGACGCTGCTTTATTTCATCAGGTCTGCTGTATATTTGCTGCTTCAGAATATCTATACTCCTCTCATCATGAAAAAATTCATACACAGATTCTGCGATGTCCTCTACCTGCGGACTAATAACCATAATTATTTCTTTAACCGATGCGGCTTCAAGTGCTCCGATGCTGCCGAAATATGCAGCCAGTTTCTCCGCGAGAGTCTTCTCAACATTAGGAATGCCCAGTGCTGTAATGAACGACGAGAGTGGACGAGTTTTAGACTGCTCAAGCTCATTCATGACCTTCCGGGTGTTCTTGTCTCCGAGACCGACGGACAGCCAGTCTTCAGGTGTTAGCCTGTAGATGTCGGGCAGAGTGTGGACTTTCCCGGAGTCAACAAGCTGATACGCTAAGACCTTACCGATGCCTCTGATGTCCATAGCTTTGCGTGAGACGAAATGCCGGATGCTTTCCTTGAGTTTTGCAGGACAAGAAGAATTTTGGCAGACAAGAGCATCTAGTGTTATGACTCTCAGTACTTCATCTTCTCGTCCTTTGCCTTTGCTGAATACAGTGCGCTGTTCCTGCTTGACCGGGCCTCCGCATACAGGACACCTCTCCGGCATAGTGAAAGGATACATAAAACGCTTTATACCTCTTTTGCGTTCGTCTTCATCTATCCTATCAACTTTAGGGATTATTTCTCCGGCCTTGTTGATATATACGTAATCACCGACCCGAATATCTTTCTGCTGTATATAGTCCGCATTATGAAGAGTCGCCCTCTGCACCGTTGTTCCTGCAATCAGCACAGGCTCTAGAATCGCTACAGGAGTCAATACTCCTGTCCTGCCCACAGAAATAATGATGTCCTTGATGCGTGTGCGTGCCTCTTCAGGAGGGTACTTGTAGGCAACTGCCCATCTCGGAGCGTGTGATGTTGCGCCGAGTTTCTCCCATTGCGTCAAATCATCCAGCTTCACGACTACGCCGTCAGTGATGTAGCTCAAAGTGTGCCGCTCATTTTCCCAGTACTTGATGAACTCCTTCACCTCATCGAGAGTCCCGCAGGTCCTGCATGCTGACTGAACAGGCAGGCCGTGAGAACTCATCCACTCCAGAGCCTGAGTCTGAGTCGTGATGCCGAGCTTCTCTGCGTCAACAAGGTAGTACAAGAACACATCGAGTCCTCTTTCTGCGGTTATCCTGCTGTCCTTCTGCCTGAGAGTCCCTGCTGCAGCGTTGCGCGGATTCGCAAAAGGCTTGTCGCCCCTAGACTCACACAGCGCGTTGATTGCGCTGAAGCGTTCCCGTGTCATGAGAACTTCTCCCCTTACTTCGACTCTGCCTTCCGGAGCATTGACGAGAGTCTTCGGAACAGCCTCAATCACTCTGAGATTCTCCGTTACATCCTCGCCGGTGATGCCGTCGCCCCGAGTAGCACCCTGCACAAAAACTCCGTCCTCATAGACCAGAGACACAGCTAGGCCGTCAATCTTCATCTCGCACACAAAGCCGGAAAATTGCTCAATGCGAGTGAAGAAGCTCACCAGCTCGTCAGGGTCAAACACATTGCCCAGAGAAAGCATCGGCACATCATGCCTCACCTCTGCGAACAGCTCGCTCGGCCTTCCTCCGACTCTGTGCGTCAAGAAATCCGTTCGTGCAAACTGGGGATAATCTCTCTCAAGCTCCGACAGCTCACGTACCAGCGCGTCATACTCTGCATCGCTTATCTCAGGGCTGTCCTGGTCATAATAGAGTCCCGCATGATGTTCTATCAATGCGTAGAGTTCATTCATGCGGGTTTCAAAGATATTCATCTTATGCTTTGGGCTTCATTGCAGGGAACAGGATAACATCTCGGATTGAGCGTGCTCCCGTCAGGAACATAACTATTCTGTCCATGCCGATACCCATTCCTCCGGTAGGCGGAAGTCCTGCCTCTATTGCGTTGATGAAATCCTCGTCGAACACATGAGCTTCATCATCGCCTTCTGCCTTCTTGCGGGCCTGATCCTCGAAACGTTCCCTCTGGTCCAGCGGGTCGTTAAGCTCGCTGAATGCGTTAGCTACTTCCTTGCCGTACATGAACAGCTCGAACCTGTGCGTGTAGTCCGGATTCTCGGGATCGCGCTTCGAGAGAGGGGAAATCTCCGTCGGGTGTCCGAGCAGGAACGTCGGCTCGATCAGCTTCTCCTCACCGAAGGCCTCAAACATGAGGTTCAGCACAGCAAATTTGCTTTCGTGGCCGGTAAGTTCATCGCCGAGTCCCTTCTGTCTGGCAATCTCTCTTGCTTCCTCGTCTGACTTTATCGCGTCAAAATCCACTCCTGCATACTCCTTCACGGCCTCGCGCATGGTGATTCTCTTGAACGGCTTCGACAAATCCAGCTTCACACCGTTCCACTCGATCTCGAGAGTGCCTATAGCTTTTGCGGCGTTGCGGATGAGTTCCTCTGCAAGATTCATCATGTCGACGTAGTTGCAGTACGGCCAGTACACTTCCATCATCGTGAACTCGGGGTTATGCATGGTGTCTATTCCCTCATTCCTGAAGTTTCGGCCTATCTCGTAGACCCTGCCCATCATTCCGACAACCAGCCTCTTTAGGTAAAGTTCTACAGCAATGCGCATGTACATATCTACGCTCAGGGCATTATGGAATGTCTTAAATGGGCGTGCGTTTGCTCCTCCGGCTAGGACTGACAGAATAGGTGTCTCGACCTCAAGAGTGCCGTGCGACTCGAGAGTCTCCCTGAACGACGAGATAATCTTTGAGCGTTTCCTGAAGACTTCGCGGACTTCTGGGTTGGCGATTAAGTCCATGTAGCGTTTGCGGTAGCGGAGTTCTGTGTCAGTGAGACCGTGCCACTTTTCGGGGAGAGGACGTATTGCCTTGCTGAGAAGGCAGTACTCAGTAACCATAATGGTGAGTTCTCCGCGCCGGGTTCTGCAGGGATGTCCGACGATGCCGATCCAGTCTCCGGAGTCGACCCACTTTTTGAGGAAGTCATATGCTTTGTCGCCTACGTTGTTGAGCTGGAAGTATAGCTGCATTCTTGATGTTTCGTCGGCCAAGTCAGCAAACGTAGCTTTCCCCTGTCTCCTGATGGTCATAACGCGCCCGGCTGTCCTGAGGGTAACGTCTTGGGCTTCTTCTTCGGGCTTGAGGTACTCGAAACGCTCGCGGATTGAGGCTAATGTGTCCTGCCTGTCCCATGTCTCGTTGACGTAGGGATCGTAGCCTTCTTCAGAACGTAAACGCAGTAATTTATCTTTGCGCTGCCTGACGATTTCGTTATCTTCTGATGTGAAATCGTTCTGTAAAATTTCTTCGGGCATTAATTTTTGCTCCTTTGTGTGAAATAAACTGTGCGCTATATTTTAGTACACGTTCGCAAATTTCTAGACATTTTTACGCTTCTCTGAAAGCTGGTAGTATTCAGTGTATAATATACATAATTAACATAATCATTCACATATCCCATGAAAAAAATCATCAATAAGGAGGTAGACAAAAGTGTTAAAGACGTGTAAGCTATCGAGCCACGAGCCACGAGCCACACGAGTCCACAGGTCGCGACAGCACACGCAGTTTTCACGAGCCACACGAGTCCACAGGTCGCGACAGCACACGCAGTTGTCACGAGCCGCACGAGTCCACAGGTCGCGCTAGCACACGCAGTTTTCACGAGCCGCACGAGTCCACAGGTCGCGCTAGCACACGCAGTTTTCACGAGCCGCACGAGTCCACAGGTCGCGACAGCACACGCAGTTTTCACGAGCCACAAGTCCACAGGTCGCGACAGCACACGCAGTTTTCACGAGCCACGCTAACCTTTTGCCTAAATTCCCTTTAGCATACATAATTGAGAAGAAAAATCCCGTCTTTTGGCATGTCCGGAAGATGGGGAATATTTGTATTTACAGGAGGAATATTCATCATGAGTAAGTGCGGCAGTAAGTTTTTGGCAGTAATTGTTGCGGTGATGGCTTTGTGTTGTCCGGCATGGGCGGATGTCGTGATTGACGCAGAGAGTTTCCCTGATGACGTGTTCAGAGCGTACATTGCTGCGAGCGTTGATAAGAATCTTGACGGTGTACTCAGTGATGCGGAACTTGCAGTGAAGAGTCTGGATATTGACGGGAAGATGACATCGCTTCAGGGATTGGAGCTGTTCACGTCTCTGCAGGAGCTATACATTTACGCAAAACAGCTGACAGCACTTGACTTGAGCGGCCATACATCACTGCAGGGACTGGAAATTGATGCTGAACAGCTAACTTCACTGAACCTCAGCGGGCTTTCCTCTCTGCTATATCTGGGTGTCGAGTGCAAACGTCTGGCAGTTCTGAATATGAGCGGGTGTACATCTCTTGAGGAGACAGAAATTCGCAGCGACAGACTAAGGGAACTTGACCTTAGCTGGCTTACTTCTCTGCAAACTCTGCGCTTAGACTGTATCGATTATGAGGACTGCATCCCCACTTCACTAGACCTCAGCGGGTGTACATCACTGCAGGAGCTGTATGAAGAAGGTTGGCGATTAACCAGCCTCAACGTCAGCGGGTGCACGGCTTTGCGTGATCTGTCTATTGAGGGCGATGATGAGAGTGTATTTTCTGCACTGAATGTTAGCGGATGTACGGCTCTGGTGTTTCTGGACTGTCAGAATAACCGCCTTAACAAGCTGGACGTTAGCGGGTGTACGGCTCTAGGAGAGCTTTATGTATGCGGGAACAGATTAACTGAACTTGACGTATCGCAAAATTCTGCGCTGACAGGTCTGGACTGCTCAGAAAATAAACTCTCTGCTCTTGATGTCAATAATACCAAGCTGGTTTACTTATCATGCTACAGCAATGACCTCACACAGCTTGACGTGAGCAAGAATCCCGTCTTGGATGACTTGGACTGCGGAGAAAACAATCTCACAGCTCTTGATGTCTCACATAATACCTTGCTTAAGCATCTGAGATGCTATGACAACAAGCTGACTGAAATTGACATATCCAACAATCCCTTGCTCGAGACTCTGGCCGTCAGCGGAAACTTTATCCCTGCATTCGACCTCAGCAGTTACCCAAAACTTAGCTTCATTGGCTGCAACTTCACCATCAGCGACTCAGGGAATGCCTATGACTTCAACCTGACTGACTTCATGGCGGCATATCATCTTGACGGACTGCTTGATGACACTTTCGAGTTCTCTGCTTATTGCATCAGCGGAGATTATGACGGGTGGACATTTGCTGGATCGCGGGAATACGATTATGGTTATACTTATGAGAAGGCAAGCATGTATATATCTTCGGGAAAAATCATTCTGCATTTCCCCAACCCGAACGCTAAGACATTGACAGGAGTCAGTTTCCGCTACACCAACAGCTCTGGAGAAAGAGTATGGAGAGAGGTTTCTCCAGCCTCAGAGTTGTTGTCCGGCACAGCTCCCGTAATCACCACATCATCCCTCTCGGACGGCTTCACCGGCACTCCCTACGGCGTACAGCTCGCAGCATCAGGCACTTCGCCCTTCACGTGGACTGCCGACTCTCTGCCCGACGGCCTGTCTCTGAGTTCATCGGGCTACCTCTCAGGCAATCCTACCTTCGCAGGAACATTCACGCTGACTTTCCGCGTCTCGAACTCCGCAGGCTCGGCATCAAAATCTCTCGCTCTCAAAGTTTCTGCCTCTCCTGAAGAAGCCAAGCCCTCAATCACTACTGACGCAATCGACAAGGCAGCAGCAGGAAGCGCATACTCCTTCCAGCTCGCAGCATCAGGCACTCCTCCGTTCACATGGAGCATCAAGGGAAATCTGCCGGAAGGATTATCTCTCAGTTCTTCAGGCAGAATAACAGGCACTCCGACGAAGAAGGGCAGCAAGAGTTTCACGGCTACGGCAAAGAATGATTACGGCTCGGCTCAGAAGAAATTGACTCTGAATGTCTATGAACTTCCGGAGATCACGACCGAGACACTCAAAGAAGCGACTGTAGGCAAGAAGTACAGCGAGTCCCTCAAGGCTAAGGGAAGTAAGCCGCTTAAGTGGAAACTCGAGGGATATCTGCCTGACGGTATCAAGTTCGACGCAGAGAAGGGCAAATTTTCAGGCACTCCCACCAACAACAACACGGGCTTGATACGCGTAACTCTCAGCAATGAGGACGGTGAAGCAGTAAAGATTTTCACCCTGAAGGTCAACGCTACACCTCCAACTATCGCGACAAAGAAAATCAAGGACGGCAAGTACGGCAAGAAATACTCAGCCAAGTTCAAGGCTAAGGGCACTGAACCTATAACTTTTGCGTTATCGGGGACTCTCCCTGCCGGACTCTCGTTCGACGCTGAGGAAGGAACGATTGAGGGAACTCCTATCGAGGCATGCACTGACCGCAAGATAACTATCACTGCCTCTAACATTGGAGGCTCGGCAGCTCAGGAATATTCGCTCACTATAAAGGGTGTCGCGCCTAAGATTACGAGCAAGTCTCTCCCTGATGGGACAGTAGGTGTCAGTTACAGCCAAGACATCGCGGTAACAGGCACGCAGGAAATTACGTGGTCTGCTTCGGGATTACCTGATGGCCTGAGCATCAACAGCACTTACGGCACAATCTTGGGCACTCCAACCAAAGCAGGGAAGTTCAAGGTTACTGTAACTGCGAAAAATTCTGTGAAGTCCGTCAAGAAGAGTTTCAAGCTCAAGATCTCAGAAGCCGGACAGTCAAGAGTGAAGGGCAATATATATTCGTTTAATGAGGAAACATACTCTGAGCCTGTGAGCGAGAATTACGAATACGTTATTGTTGCTGTGCTGCCAGAAGTAAGTGCTGATGTTCCAAGCATGTATGATTTCACGGTTAAGCTGAGTGATGATGCAGAAGTCGGCGAGGAGCTGGTGTACTTGGCCGAAAGTTCTGTGCCGTCAGATGATGATGTGATTGCGGAGTTCAGCGATGAGTCTGGAGAAGAGACGGGCAGCGTTCCGGAGAGCAGGACTATAAATCTTTCTGTGTGGCTCAATCCTGACAGAATCTACAAGCCCTCAATTGCCGTAAAACGTTAAGACATTCACAGCCCCCGGACAAGTGCCGGGGGTTATTTTCTGGCCATCTCTTCACGGTATTTCCCCGGTGTTATGTGAAGCACTTTTCTGAATAAGCGTATGAACGTCTCAGTGTTCTCATAGCCCAACGCCAGCGATATATCGTTAATCGTCATGTTAGTGTTCTGCAGCATATTTTCAGCACGTCTCACCCGCAGAAGCCTCTTCCACTCATTGAAGCTCATTCCTGTAGTCTTCTGAATCAATCTTGAACATCTCGACTCCGAAAATCCGAAATGCCGTGCTATATCCGAAAGAGTAATAGTGCCGTTGTGTTCCTGAATGTAGCCCAGCACAGCAAATCCCTCGTCATTCTGAATGTTGCCGTCTGAGTACGAACACGTCATCGTTCCCTGAAAGTCCCTCATGATTTCCGCAGTCATCGTGATTAACATACCTATCTGAATCTGGTCTGAGTAATCGTCATTTCTCAGGTGTTCGCTATATATTTTGCGCATGAAGTCCTTGCGTGTGCTGCCGGTGTGGTAAGCGAGGTACTCTATCTTGTGGGAGTTGTAGAGTCCCTCACGGAAGAACCTGCTCTGAATGTCCCTGCCCTTTGCGAGCGGAAGAAACATCTGGTGAAATGTCCCCTTGCGTATGAGGATGTTCAAGATTATTGACGCGTCGTCGAAGACCTCCATCGTGTGATAGATGCCCGGAGCAATGAAGATAAAATCCCCGTCAACAAACTTCACGCGTTCCGTGCCTATGTTCTGCGTGCAGTGCCCGGAGTACACGTAAGCTATCTCAAAGAATGAATGCCTGTGAGTAAAAGCAGGAGTGTATCTGTTGTGAGGACTGATGAAGACGCTGCGCAGGTCGTCAGGAGAAAAATACTCGTCGTCGTTCATCTGGTAAGAGATATTTTCCGGGAGCAGCTCGGGGATAATGAGGTGTCTCTTCCGTGCATCATCAACATCTACGCTCCGCAGAAAGCTCTTCAGAGTCCCGGGCTTCTTTGCAGCCTCGAAGTATTCGCGGTAAAACCTCTCGTCATCGTTCATGTTACGCAGCAAGTCATCAATCACAATCAATCATCCTCCTGCAAGAAAAGTCAACTCATTCACACGCTGTGCCAAATTACGCGCTGAACATTTACGGCTATCATATCAGCAATTCCCAATAAATCATTAAGGAGGCTCGCAATCATGAGCAAAAGTTTTCTTTATCGCCAGCGTTTCGGCTACGGCATGGGCGACTTCGCATGCAACTTAATCTGGCAGGTTATCTCCCTCTATCTCCTCTACTTCTACACCGACGTTATGAAGCTCGACGCTGCATCTATCGCTACTATGTTCGTCGTCTGCAGAATCATTGACGGCATCACTGACGTGCTGGTCGGCTACGCAATTGACAAGACGCATACCCGCTGGGGAAAGAGCCGCCCGTGGTTCTTGTTCGGAGCAATCCCCTTCGCGCTATCGGCATTCCTGGCCTTCACAGTGCCGGACATCTCGCCGGAGGGCAAACTCGCCTACGCTTACGCAACGTACATCTTCCTGTCATTCATGTACACAGTCGTGAATATTCCTCTCGCATCAATCCTTCCTGCAATGACTGACGACATGAACGAGCGCACGGTATTAGCAACATGGAGAAAGTTCCTTGCGTTCTTGGGAGCAACTATAGTTTCAGCTACAGCCTTGAGCATGGTGCACTACATCGGCAAGGGCGACGAGGTATTAGGTTTCCGTGTCGTGATGGGAGTGTTCGGAGTCATCGGCACGTTATGCTTCTTCCTGACGTTCGCACTTGTCAGAGAGAATAACCTTCAGGAGGGCGGAAAGAGCGTATCCCTCAAAGAGGCCGTAGGTTCTCTCGCTGTCAATACTCCGTGGAAGCTCTTTGCGTTAAACATCATGTTCATGTGGACGGGATTCTTCATTCAGTCCGCAGCGTTAATCTACTATTACAAATACTACGTTGGCAGCACATACCTTACTTCACTTGTCGCTACAATTATGACGATGGTGCCGATGGTCGCAAATCTCACAGTACCCTTCCTCGCGAAGAGACTCGGCAAACGCAACCTCTATTCTGTCTCAGCAGCATTACAGCTTCTCGGACTCGTGATTATCTGGCTCGGCGACAAGAGCACGGGCATTATCGTTGCGGGAGCGTTCATCTCTGCAGCAGGCTACGGTGTGAAGGAGAGCATATATTTCTCGATGCAGGCAGACCCTGTAGATTATGGCGAATGGAAGACGGGTGTTCAGGCAGCAGGGCTTCTCTCATCAGTGAACGGCTTCTTAGGCAAAGTAGCTCAGGCTGTTGCTGGCGGACTCGGCGGAATGCTCTTAGCGTGGGGAATGTATAACGCTGAGGCAGAGACTCAGACTGCAGACGCACTCCTCGCTATCAAGGCAATGTACCTGTATATCCCGATGGTTCTGCTCGTGTGCTCTATAATTACTATGTCGTTCTACAAATTAGATGAGCAGTTCCCGCAGATTCAGGCGGACTTGGCCAAGAGGAGAGGAAAGTAAACAATGGCCTTCACGTTTCAGGTCAACACAGACAAATTTATACACGACGAGAAATTATTAGCCAAAGCTGAGAGTTATCGTCCCGTAATTCATCACGCAACTATTAAGCCCGTTCGGCTTCTTGATGCGGAGCGCGAGATTTCCCGGCTCGGTGAGTACTGCCTCAAGAGAGATGACAGAATCGTCCTCGACTTCGGGAGACACATTGTCGGCAAATTCAGCGTAGACATTGCGAAAGTAGGCTCTCCGCAGGATGCACCGTTATTCATGAGAATAAAGTTTGCAGAGATGCCCGCAGAGCTTCAGGCTGAGAGTTCGGATTATGAGGGGTGGCTATCTAGGAGCTGGATTCAGGAGGAGTTCATTCACCTTGACGAGCTGCCGGTGAGATTGGAGCTTCCCAGACGCTACAGTTTCAGGTACGTTGAGATAAAGATTATCGACACGTCCCCGAAGTGGCAGGCGGTCTTCACGAATCCGGAGGCGGTGAGCGAGTCATCGGCGAACTACACGAAGCTGCACAAGCCTGTGATTCATGATGAAGTGTTATCGCGGATATATGACGCGGGAGTTACTACGCTTGCTGAATGTATGCAGGATGTTTTCGAGGACGGCCCGAAGCGCGACAGGAGACTCTGGCTCGGTGATTTGAGGCTTCAGGCACTTGCGAATTACGTGGCGTTCGACAACACAGACCTCGTGAAAAGATGCCTGTATCTTTTTGCGGGCATGACGACAGAAGAAGGGAAGATTTCTGCAAACGTCTTCACGAGGCCGGAGAATATCCCGGATGATACGTTCCTCTATGAATATTCGCTGTTCTTCATCTCGACGCTGTACGACCTCAACAAGGCACACCCTGACGCTGAACTGGTGAGGGAACTCTACCCGACGTGCAGGAGGCAGATGGACTTGACGCTGAAGATGATTGACGCAGAGGGAAGACTCATCACCGACGAGAATTACCCTGTGTTCGTTGACTGGTCTAACGATTTTGCGAAGGACACCGCGGGACAGGCAGAGACAATTTACGTGCTGAGGCAGTTCATCGCGCTGGCGGAGATTGCAGGTGAGAAGGACATAGATAATTACCGCTCGGTGCTTGGCCGTATGGAGAAATACTCTAGGGAAAAACTCTATAACGCATCACGCAAGCTCTTTGTTGCGGGTGAAGGTGAGTACAACATAGCTTCTCAAGTCTGGATGGTGCTTGCCCACGTAATGAGTGATGACGAAAACAGAGAGATACTCCGCACGATGATTCGGGAGCTGTTCCCTGTTAGAGGTATCGCAACACCATACATGTATCACTGTATCGTTGAGGCACTTTTCGAGGGAGGGCTGAAGGACGAGGCAGTGAAGCTCATGAAGGACTATTGGGGTAAGATGCTGGAGTTAGGAGCGGACACTTTCTGGGAGGCATTCGACCCTGACAAGCCGGAATATTCACCATACGGAAGCCCAATCGTCAACAGTTACTGCCATGCGTGGAGCTGTACGCCCGTGTATCTCATCAGCAAGTACCTTCTTTAACGCAAGCCCCCGGCCAATTGCTGGGGGGTAATTTTTTCACGGCGTTATAATATTGCACAAATTTATGAAGGGAGAAGAAATTTTCATGAGTATCATTGACGCGATATCCCAACGCAGAAGTATTTACCAGCTCAGCAAGAATCTTCCTGTCAGTGATTCTGAAGTAGAGTCGCTCATCAAGAAGGTTACTGAACTTGTGCCCGATGCCTTCAACATGAAGAGTGCCCGCGTTATCCTTGCGCTCGGAGAGAAACATAATCAGTTGTGGGACACGATATATGACGCATTCGGCGGGAAAGTCTCACGCGAGAAGATTAACGGTTTCAGGTCAGCCTATGGTACGGTGCTGTACTACTACGACACGGCTACGGTGAAGGCATTGCAGGAGAAGTTTCCTCCATACGCCGCGAATTTCCCAGTGTGGGCGAATCAAGCGAACGGGATGCTGCAGTTCACGGTGTGGAGTGCATTGCGTGAGCTGAACATAGGCGCAAACATCCAGCACTACAACCCCGTGATTGATGATGCTGTAAGGAAACTGTTTGATGTTCCTGAAGGCTGGGTGCTCGTTGCTCAGATGCCCTTCGGCGGTATCGCTGCAGAACCAGACCCGAAAGAGGCAGAAGATATTACCCTGCGAGTGAAGGTTGAACGCTAAGAATTGCGATAAACAAAGCCCCTCCGGCCAAGACCAGAGGGGGTAATTTTTTGCTTGGTTACTCTTACTTCAATACACCAAGTGCCGCATGTGCTGCCGCGATTCTAGCAACAGGTACTCTGAACGGCGAGCAGCTCACATAGTTGAGTCCTACCTGATGGCAGAACGCTATGCTTGACGGGTTGCCGCCATGCTCTCCGCAGATACCGATTGACATCTTCGGGTTCACACTGCGGCCTTTCTCAACAGCCATCTTCACTAACTGGCCGGGGCCGTCCCTGTCGAGTTCAGCAAACGGGTTCTCCTTGAACACTCCCTTATCCACGTACTGGAACAGGAATTTATTCTCTGCGTCATCACGTGAATAGCCCAGCGTCGTCTGCGTGAGGTCGTTCGTTCCGCAAGAGAAGAACTGTGCGTACTCGGCGAGCTGGTCAGCAACGAGGGCCGCTCTCGGAAGCTCGATCATCGTTCCTACAAGATACGTGAAGTTCACGCCCGTAGCCTTCATCACGTCCGCTGCGATTCTGTCCGCCATCTCGCGGAAGAACTTCATCTCTGCCTTTGTGCCTACGATGGGGATCATGACTTCAGGCTTGACGGTTACTCCCTGTTTTGTCAGCTCAACGACTGCCTCAAAAATTGCGCTCATCTGCATCTCGTAGATTTCTGGGTAAATCATTCCGAGACGGCATCCTCTGAAGCCGAGCATCGGGTTGTTCTCGTGAAGCTGGTGAATCTTCTCAAGCACATTGTTTAACTTCTTGGCCTCTTCCGGTGTTGCTGTCTTGAGTGCCTCGAGGACGTTCGGCTCTTTCGGCAGGAACTCATGCAGCGGAGGGTCAAGCAGACGGATGATTACCGGGAGTCCGTCCATTGCCTTAAAGATTCCTAAGAAGTCGCTCTTCTGCATAACCTTCAGCTTTGCGAGTGCATCAGCGCGTGCAGCTTTTCCGGCATCTCCGCCTTCACCGAGCGCAACTATGAGGCTCTGCATTGTCGGCAGCCTGTCTACTCCCATGAACATATGCTCAGTTCTGCAAAGTCCTACTCCTTTTGCTCCGTAACCGCGTGCTCTCTGGGCATCTTCCGGAGTGTCGGAGTTCGTCCAGACCTGAAGCCTTGCGTTCTCGTCCGCCCATGTGAGAATCTTCTGGAAGTCGTCAGTGAACGTCGCATCAACCATCTTTGCCTCACCTGCGAGGAAGTTTCCGGTTGTTCCGTCAACAGTTACCCAGTCGCCCTTCTTGAAGACTCTGTCGCCTACGGTGATTGTCTCCTTGTCGAGGTCGATAACTGCCTCTTCACAGCCGCACACTGCAGGCCTGCCCATTCCGCGAGCAACAACTGCTGCGTGTGAGGTCATGCCTCCGCGTGAGGTTACGACACCCTGAGACGCGAACAGTCCGTGAATGTCGTCGGGGCTTGTCTCAGGACGAGCGAGGATTGTCGGCTTGCCCTGCTTTGCCCACTCTTCGGCCTCGTCTGCAGAGAACACTAACATTCCTGCGCCTGCTCCGGGTGATGCCGGAAGTCCCTTCGTGATTACGTCGAGCTTTGCGGACTTGTCGATCTGGCGGTGAAGCAGCATCTCTACCTGATCGGGCGTTACGCGGGTTACTGCAGTCTTTGTGTCAATGAGTCCCTCGTTCACCATGTCAACGGCAACTTTAACTGCTGCAGCGGCTGTTCTCTTGCCTGCTCTGGTCTGAAGGATGAAGAGCTTTCCGTGCTCAATCGTGAACTCTACGTCCTGCATGTCGCGGTATGTCTTCTCGAGGTTGCTGGTGATTGTGCAGAGCTGCTTGTAGATCTCGGGCATCTTCTGCTCAAGCTCGGCAATAGGCATAGGAGTACGGATACCTGCAACGACATCTTCACCCTGTGCATTGATGAGGAACTCTCCGTAAAGTTTGTTCTCGCCGGTTGAGGGGTTGCGGGTGAAGCAGACTCCGGTTCCGCAGTCGTCGCCGAGATTTCCGAAGGCCATCGTGATTACGTTTACGGCCGTCCCGAGCGAGTCATCTATCTTGTTGATCTTCCGGTAGGTGATTGCGCGCGGAATGTTCCAGCTCTTGAAGACTGCCTCTATTGCACGGCGGAGCTGAATCCACGGATCAGATGGGAAGTCCTGGCCGATAGCCTTCTTGTAGATGTCCTTGTACTCAACAATGAGCTTCTCGAGATTCTCTGCGGTAATCTTGTAGTCCTGCTTTGCGTCAGTGATTCCCTGTGATTCTCTTGCGCGCTTCAATGCGGCCTCGAACAGGTCGAAGTTCACTTCATCAACAACGCTTGAGAACATCTGAATGAACCTTCTGTAGCTGTCGAACGCGAATCTCTTGCTGCCTGATGACTCAGCGAGACCCTTTACTGTCTCGTCATTGAGGCCGAGATTGAGGATCGTCTCCATCATTCCGGGCATTGAGATAGGAGCACCTGAACGCACCGACACAAGAAGGGGATTCTTGGGGTCATTGAAGCCTTTGCCGGTCTCTTTTTCGAGCTGGGCAACGGAGGCTTTCACGTCGTCCCAAACTTCATCCATGATTGCGGGATTCTGCATGTACTTTCTGCAGACTTCAGTTGTGAGAATGAAGCCGGGAGGTACAGGAAGGCCTGACTGTGCCATTGTGCAGAGGTTCGCGCCTTTGCCTCCTAAGAGCAGGCGGTTGCTGCCGTCGCCGTCTTTGAGGCTGTAAACATAACGTTCTGAGGGCATAATGAATCACTCCCTGAATAAGATTTGTGTGTTACATAGAAAACGTGAGAGCATTATAGATAATTTCACAGCAAAAAACATTGTGGGATTTACACTATTTCTACACGTCTTCCCTCGTAAGCAGAAAGATACGCTGAATAAATCACCTGCACTGTCTCATACGCTATCTCGAACCCTGATAACGGCTCTCTGTCATACGCGATGCACTCCAAGAAGTCCTGCATCTCGTCAGAGTATCCGCGAATCACTTCATCACTGACAAATGCTTTGTTCCAGCCGAGTTTTGAGGGGAGCATCTCTGAGATATACACGTCGTCGAGTCCGTCTTCGTCAAGAAAGTATGTGCTGAGAATATCAGTCGGAGTAATATTGCAGGTTAAGGCGGTGTCATTGGCGTAAATTTCTATGTAGTTCTTAGTGCCTCCCAAAACTGTATCACTAGCGATAGTCAGACACTTTGTCCCGTCCGCAAAAGTTACCGTAACTGCTGCATAGTCCTCTACATCATGAGGCCGTGCTGATATGTGCCTGTGTTCGTGTTCAGTGAGCGAGGCTGTCGTTACTCCTACGTCTGCAGAGACACCCGCAATCCCGAAATCTTCACCGCGTGCTTCTGCTTCCTGATGTTTGAGCCACAGCATGCCGCTCAACGGGTGAGTCCCTGTCCTGATAAGAGTCCCGCCTCCTGTCCTGTTCCACTGCCCTGCGACAGGAGAGCTTGAACCTTTGAGGCTTTCTTCTCCCTTCATGAAGAGTATCCGTGATTTCTTAGCTCGGATTATCTCTGCGGCTTTCTGTACCGGAGGAGCATACACAAAATTTTCTGCGTACATGAATTTGCGGTCAGTCTTGCTCAGAACATCACGCAGATCATTCATGCTCGACATTACACGCTCATACATTATGCTTCGCGGAGTTGTCAGGCCTATGTTCTCTTCTCCTCTTCTGCCGAAATATCCGGTTAAGGGCTTCTCACAGATTACATGCTTGCCTGCTTTAAGAGCCTTGACAGCCATAGGTATATGAAGGAACGGAGGAGTAACTATGTCGACGACGTTAATTTCTTTGTCAGCGAGCATAGCGTCATAGTCCGCCTCGATGTGTTCGTAGCCGAAATCCTTGCTTACGCCTTCAGCAAGTTCTGTGTTGGTGTCGCAGATAGTCTTAAGCCTGAACGGAATAGTGCTTACTTTACGGTAAGCATTGCCATGAAGGCGAGCAGCATAACCTGCGCCGACAGTGCCTATGATGACTGGCTGCATGAAAAATTTCTCCTTTGCGTTCTTGTGTGATGAAGATATTGTACAGCAGCATGAAGAAAACTTGCATAAAAAATTTTTTCGTGGTATATTTGCCCGCGTCGTAAATAAAGAAGTGGCCTCATCGACTAGTGGTCTAGGTCGTAGCCCTCTCAAGGCTAAAACACGAGTTCGAACCTCGTTGAGGCTACCAGAAATAGAGAATAACAGCCTTCGTAGAAATAATGCGGAGGCTTTTATTATTATCCGTAAGAATGGAATGCACGTTTATGAGGAAGGGACGTACCAGAAAAAATATTATACCTGTGGGACGCAGGGAAATAACGCCTTTGGAGAGGACGTAAGACATTGGCAGAACAGCGCGATGCAGCCTCAATGAAGCAGGAAGCCGCTGAAACCGCGAGGGGCGGTAGTTCATTATGCCCATCATGATTTATAATAGTTGCAGCAAAGCGGAACACAAGGACGGGCAAGAGAAATTATGAGTGAGAAGACAGCAGAAGACAAATTACGAGAAGAACTAGAAGGCACAGCTCCCAAGAAAGACAACTCAGAGTATAGCGGATATTCATCTGCGCCTGAGTCAAGGTCAGTGCGTTCAAGAGCGAGCCGTACGAAAAGCCGTAAGCCCGAGAGGCCCGGTTCAGCGAGTGTTGGGCAAAGAGTGGATTCGTTCATGGAGGACTTCGAGAAAAGGGTAGCGGAGAGTCTGAATGCCGGGAAGTCCCATAAGCCCGAACCTAAACCTGCGAAGCTGCAAGTTCCGAAGAGAAGTGTTACAGAGAAGAGTTCTGCTGTTAAGTCTGCAGTGAAAAATAGCAGGCATGAAGAAGGAGAATCGGTATTAGACAAGCTGGCTAAGAGTCTTGGGGAATTTACGGCGGAGGTATTACAGCCCGAAGAGCCGCATGAAGAGATACCGTCTCCCGAAATTGTCTCACGCGATACAAAGGCTAATGAAGCCGTGCAAGATATACCGCATGATGACATAACCGCTCCCGAGTCTGACTCTAACGGCACAGCAGCTCAGGACTTGAAGCCGGAAATTTCGCGGAATGAGATTGCTGCTCACGAATCAGGCATACGAGGGACAGAGCCTATTTCTTCACAGCAGAAACTGTCGCATGAAGAGATAAGCCCTGCTAAAGAGGACGCTGGCAGCGCAGTAGATTCGGGAACAGGGGCGGAGCTAACAACAAGCGGTGCTGCTAATCCAGATGAAGCCTATAAAGATGCAGAGGTTATTAATGTACCGAAGGAATTTGCACATGATGAGGTAAATCCAGAGCAGATTTCACACGGAGCAGAGGCTTATAATGACGAGCCGGAGACAGCACCGGACGATATAACTGCTCATGAAAAAGACGCTGGCAACACAGAGGCTTCGGACAACGAGGCTGAACTAGCACAGGATGAGGCTATTGCTCCAGAGAAGTACATTAACGGAACAGATGCTATTAATGAACTGGAGGAGATTTCGCATAACGATACGATTTCAGGGCAGGTATCAAGCGATACAGAGGCTTATAACGACGAGCCGGAGACAGCACCGGACGATATAACTGCTCATGAAAAAGACGCTGGCAACACAGAGGCTTCGGACAACGAGGCAGAACTAGCGCAGGATGAGGTTATTGCTCCAGAGCAGATTCACAAAACAGAAGCTATTGATGCACAGCATGAAGCCCTTACTCCTGAGCCGACAGTACACGGCGACGTGCAGGAAATGCCGCATAATGAGATAACAGCTCTAAAATCTGACACTAACAGCGCGGAGGTTTCAGACATTTCACCTGAACCAGCAAAAGATGAGCAGCCTATTGTTCCAGAGAAGGACATTAACAAAACAGAGGCTATTGACACACAGAAAGAAATTCCGCAGGATGAGACAACCATCGAGCAGATTTCACATGAGGCAGAAATCCATGATGACGAGCAGAAAATCACGCAGAATGAGATTGCTGCTTCCGAGCATGACTTTGAAGACTCTGACGACGCAGAGGCTATTGCTGAATTGCAGGAAACTGTGCAGGATGAGACAGCTTCAGGGCGAGACGTTCACGCCCCAGATTCGCATGAAGCCGAACAGAATATATCGAATAACGGTACAACAGCTCCCGATATAGATGCTGATAACACAACGGCTCAAAATATTGATTCGGAACTCATACCGGATGAGTCTGCAGCGCAAGAATCCGCCCCTCAAGACTCAGAGGCTATTGACGCACAGCAAGAAGACCAGTTTTCCGAGCCGACAGTTCACAGCGACGGGCAGGAAATGCCGAATGATGAGATAACTACTCCCGAAGCTGACACTGACAACATAGAGTCATTAGACATTGCGCCTGAACTGGCACAGAGTGAGGCTGTTGCTCCAGAGCAGGACATTAACGAAATAGAAGCTATTGATGAACCGAAGAAAATTCCTCAGAGTGAGGCGACCTCAGAGCAGATTTCAGACGAGACAAAGTCTCATAACGACGAGCCGAAAATAACACCTGACGATATAACTGCTCATGAAACAGACGCTGACAACATAGAGCCTTTAGACATTACGTCTGAACCAGCACAGAATGAGGCTGCTACTTCCGAGCAGGACGTTCACGACTCAGAGACTATTGACATACCGCAAGAAGCCCCGACTCCCGAGCTACCAGTTCAAGACAATGCGCAGGAGATGCCGCATGATGAGACACCTGCTCCCGAGTCTGACACTGACAGCACAGAGGCTTTAGACATTGCGTCTGAACTGGCACAGAGTGAGGCTATTACTCCTGAGCAGGACGTTCACGACTCAGAGGCTACTGACGCACAGCAAGAAGACCCGACTCCCGAGCTACCAGTTCACGACGACGTGCAGGAGATACCGAATGACGAGACACCTACTCCCGAAGCTGACACTGACAACATAGAGGCATTAGACATTGCGCCTGAACTGGCACAGAGTGAGGCTGTTACTCCAGAGCAGGACATTAACGACTCAGAGGCTATTGACGCACAGCATGAAGCCCCGACTCCCGAGCTACCAGTTCACGACGACGTGCAGGAGATGCCGAATGATGAAATACCTGCTCCCGAAGCTGAAGCTGACAACACAGAGCCTTTAGACATTGCGCCTGAACTGGCACAGAGTGAGGCTATTGCTCCTGAGCAGGACGTTCACGAGTCAGAAGCTATTAATGCACAGCAAGAAGCTCCGACTCCCGAGCAGGAATTGCTCCAAGAAGAGACAACAGCTCCAGAGCAGAATATTTTGCAGGGCGACATAACGACTTCGGACATCGAATCTGAACCGTCGCAAGATGAGGCAGCTCCCGAATCAGACTCTCAGGACACAGAGCCTCTCATTCCCGCCGAATTGGTCGACGAGTCCGAACAGGAAATCGAGGACGAACTCCCCGAAATCCCGGTTATTGACGCTGAAGGTGAACTCACAGATATTCCCGTCATTGGCTCAGGCTTCAGTGAACCTGATGAACCCATCGACATTACACAGGCTGACGATGACATCTCGGAGTTCACGGAAGAACCGGACGACATACAGGCCTTCTCTCCTGCTGCTGACCTCGTCGTCAGTGTTGACGATAATCTCCCGCAGCTTCAGGAAGAACCGCAGGAAACAGACCCCGAAAGTGAATCCGCACCAGTATCTATTACTATGCCGGAGACAACTAAGACTGCAGAAGATAAGCTGATGGCAGACATAGCCGAAGCCATGACAGGAAGCCCCCTCTCTCTCGACTCAAATGATGACTCTGAACCCTACAGGCTGCCTGAAAATTTCTTTGCAGCTAATCAGGACAGCATTAACACTTCTGTTCCTCAGTCCGCAGAAGACAAGCTCATTGCGAATATCTCTCAGGCAATCTCCGAGTCTCCCATAGGCATAGCTCAGGATAACGCTCACCAGAACTTAGAGGACGATCTCAACCCATTTGACGAAATGCCGATCCCTGATCCTGTGTCGTCTTTCGGCCTTGATGATGAGCCGTTAGAGCAGGAGGAGGACGAGCAGCCCTTTCTCCCTGATTTTTCCGCGTACCAGAATGTAGAAGAACAGGAAGACCAGACCTCAGCAGACAGCATTAATGAGGCTGATGATGCCGCCAGCGAAAGCACTAATGATGAAGAAGACGGCGATATGCCCGGCCTGTTCAGTATTCAGGATTCAGAAGATGAAGAGCCTGAAGAGAATAATGAACCTGAGCATGACACAGAATCTATTGATGATGAAGCTGAAGACAACGAAATGCTCGATCCGTTCAGCATTCCGGATTTCGGAGACGACGAGCCGGAGTCATCTCCCGATCCTGAAGAAGAACAGCCCGCTCAAGACCCCGGCACTCTCGGCTTTGCAGCAAGTCCCGTGAATCTCGGCAAGAGCACTCCGGACAGTGAACCGCTCACCGCAGAAGACAGACTCGCTCAGGAAATAGCAGCATTCTCACAGCAGGACTCTCACGACGAAGAGGCAGATACTCCTTCCGGTTTTGACGACATGCCGGAAGATAACAGCATAGATTTAGACTCACAGAACGAGGAGGCAGACACACAAGACGACATGCCGGAAGACAGCTTATTAACAGACAATGAGGCATCAGACCTTGAAGACGACGATGGCAGCTTGGACATGTCATCATTCGGGGAGGCAGCTTCATTTTATGACGACGACGCAGGCACTTCACAGGAAGACATCACAGCTCCAGAACCAGAGCCGGAAGAGATAACGCCTTCAGCATCATACATAGCTGATGCGGGAGAACAGAAGGAGAAAGAGAAGACTATGGGAATACGCGACAAACTCAAGGCCAAGAAAGACGGCACATCATCAGGCAAAGCAGGATTATTCACTAACATACTGCTTACTCTGCTCCTGATTGTCGGAGGGTTATTGCTCTGGCAGTTACACAATCTCTCTGACAAGCTAACTATGGCTGCTATGAACTCCGGATCGTTTGAGGCCGGCACTGTCATTGATCAGACACCTCCTGTCTATGATTACTCTATCGACTTCATCACTGACCCCAATATTCCCGTGCGTATGGCTGAAAGAGGACGTGAAGGCTGGCAGGTAGTAGGCTCAATGCGCAACAGGGACTCGACGACAGGTCAGCCCGGCTACGAGTTCATTTTCATGCGCAGGAGGACAGGCAGATAATGGCATTATTCGCAAAGCTACGTGAACGCCTCAAAGGTGTGCGGGAGAAATGGAGCGGAGGAATATCGCGACTCTTCTCTTCCGGCAAGATAGATCCGCAGTTCTGGGACGACCTCGAGGAGAAGCTCATCACCGGAGATGCAGGGCTTGACTTCACGGAAGAGATGATTGACTTCCTGAAGAGTGAGGCCAAGACACGGCGCGTAAAGTCCAGCGGAGAGCTGAGGGACATATTCACGGACAAGATAGCAGAAGAGCTTGAAGCAGTTGACGGCATGGGGCAGGAGTTCTCGCTCAAGAATAAGCCGCTGGTGCTGTTAATGATAGGCGTGAACGGAAGCGGAAAGACTACCTCAGCAGGAAAGCTCGCGATGATGTTCAAGCGTCAGGGGAAATCTGTAGTCCTGGCCGCAGCAGACACATTCAGGGCAGCAGCAGTAGACCAGCTCAAGATATGGGGCGAACGTTCGGGCGTTAGGGTAGTTGCGCAAGGGCAAGGGTCAGACCCCGCCGCAGTAGCCTTTGATGCATGGAAAGCTGCAGAGAGTTCACATGCTGATGTAGTAATCGTTGACACCGCAGGGAGACTCCACGACAAACATAACCTGATGGAGGAACTCCGCAAAATTCACCGCGTGTTGCTGCGTGAGGCGGGAGAGGACAGACTCGAGTCGGTGCTTGTGCTCGACGCAGTACTCGGGCAGAACTCTGCAGCACAGGCCGAGACGTTCAACAGCATCATACCCATCACGAGCATAATTCTCACGAAGTACGACAACACAGCTAAAGGCGGAGTAGTTATCTCCATCGCGAAGAAGCTGCGCGTTCCGGTCAGGTACATCGGACTCGGCGAAGGTATAGACGACCTGAGCACGTTCAGCCCCCGGGACTTTGCAGAAGCATTGATGACCAGTGAGCAGGCCTGACACTTTCCCGGACTTAACACCAGAATCTACGCTGCTCTACTTTCTGCGGACGCTCTTCAGCTCAGATGCAGAATATGCCGTGTACATTCCCGACTCCGGAGAAGTTATAGCACTCAGCAAGGGGCAGCTCGTGTTTCTCGTTGAGCGAGGCTGTGCTGATGCAATGATTAAGACTCTCCCTCAGCTTGTGCAGCGCAGAATAGTTCAGCCGTTCAGTCCCGAGAGTCTGGAGTACCCGCAGGAAGTTCGTGCGCTTTACGTCAGCAACACCGGCTCATTCATCGGGAACATGGAGACAGCTTTATACCCCGACGAACCGCAATATCCCGAGTGGTGGAATGCTCCTGTGCCCTTCGCAATATCATCACGGGGATTGCTCAGGCTCAACGATACGGCAATAAGCATGTTCGGTTCAGGACTCGAGAGGCTGAATGCGTATGAACTCCCTGAACGTGATGAATTTATTGTGAGGCTCGACGGACTCAACGGCACGAGGTTTATTGCGTTCCGTAAGCTGAGGCCGGGAATCTTCACGATAGACGACTGCACAGAGGACTTGACTGACGCGCAGGATATTACGTGGTGGGCAGCGGTAGGTCAGGCGTGGGTTAAGGAGATCGAGTCTCAGGGCGGAAAGTGGCAGAGACTGAGCGAGCCTCCCGAAGGCAGGGGCAGGGCTTACCGTGCGTGTGAGTGGCAGGGGCAGCTTCAGGGTTATCTGTGTGTCGAGATGCCCGGCAGGAAACAGAAACCAACTGTGCAGAAGCAGCCTGAACCTGAAGAAGTTACGCAGCCGTCCCCCGAGACACCGCAGGCAGAGCAGGAAGAAGAAGCGTTTGCGATGAGAACACCTGACGACGTTATCGGGAGCATAGGGCCTCAGGCAATGGCGTTATTAGCGTCAGGGCAGACAAGAGAAGGAGCATACTTTCAGTTATGACACCCAGAGTTAAGCGCATAACAGGAATACTTTATCCTGATGATGAATTGTTGGCGTGGAGCATAGGGAAACTCTCTGAGATTTGGGGAGTGCCTGAGCTTCAGAGCGAGCCTGTTCCGTTCGACAAGACGGACTATTATTACGAGATAGCTCCCGAATTGTCGAGAGTGTTTCTGTGTTTTCCCGGCCTCGTGAACCCTGAAGGATTAGCTGACTGGAAACATGAGGCAATCTCAATTGAGGCACAGAGCCGCCAGCCAGTGAGAGCAGTGAATATTGACCCGGGATATATTGACGGAGCGAGGCTTATTCTTGCGTCAACGAAGGATCATGCGCACAGAATATATCTGCGGGACGGGATATTTGCAGAGGTAACTATGAGGTATCGCTTCAAGAAGTGGCAGAGTTTCGATTACACGTTCCCTGATTTCGCGAGCGGAGTCTATGATGAATTTCTGTCAGGTGTCCGCAGGCTGTGGCTTCAGGAGGTGCGCAATGCGTAGGTTAGTGATTGCAGTGATGATGATGTTTGCGTCCTGTGCGTGCGCTCTTGAGCTTCCGGACTCGGTGAAGGAGTGGCAGTGCGTCAGTGAACACATTGTTACTCTGACTCCGGAGGCGAACGGGGAAAATCTCGGCCGGATGGTCTACAGGGACTACGTGCGCGAGAGTCCGAAGGGTACGGTACAGCTGATACTGACTGAGGGCGGAGGAACAGGGAGTCTCTATGTTCCGGAGAGAGTGAGAGACGCGAAAGGATTAACGCCTTCTGATTCTGAGTACAGGCTTCTCACAGTGTCAGGCCGTAAATCAATAATGGAGCATCAAGCATATATGCCGCTTGTTTTGGCGGTGAACGTCGGCGATAATGTCATACTCACAATAGAGAGCAATTCGCTCACAGAAGATGAGATAGTGAGCTTTGCAGAGGAGACGTTATCATCATGGAGCATTACAGAATCGGACTCGTACCCGGCCCGGTAAGAGTCCCCGCATCAATCCTTCAGGCATGGAGCAATGATTACGGCAGCTCTGACCTCGAGCCGGAGTTCTTCACCCTTTACCGCAGCAATCAGTTACTCACACAGAAATTACTTCACACAAGCAGCGATATAGTCATCACATCAGGAGAAGCTATGTCCATTCTCTGGGCAGCACTTAAATGCACTCTCAGGCCCGGAGATAAGATGCTCGCTGTATCTTCCGGACTCTTCGGAGAAGGCTTCGCAGACATGGCCCGCGCTTTCGGTGTCAGTGCAGAAGTGTGCGCATTCCCGTATGATGACGTGCCAGATCCCCAGAAGGTACGTGAACACACAAGGGCTTTCCGGCCGAGAGTGATTACGGCTGTGCACTGCGAGACTCCGTCGGGGACTCTCACGCCGTGCCTCGCAGAACTCGGGAGCATTGCCCATGAAGTGGGTGCGCTGTTCGTCGTCGACTTCGTGTCCAGTGCAGGAGGTGCAGAACTCAGCGTTGACGAGTGCGGAATAGATATAGGCCTTCTCGGAAGTCAGAAAGTGTTATCGCTGACATCATCACTCTCAATCTCCAGCATTTCTCCCAGAGCGTGGGGCGTAATCGAGACCGTGAACTATGCGGGCTATGAAGCCTACACCGGCTGGCGCAACGTCCCCGAATCTCACTACATGCCCTACACTCACGACTGGCACGCAATGAAGGCACTCAACATTTCCCTTAACGCATTAACTTCTGGTGATAGTCTGCTGCGTCATGAGAAAGCTGCGGAACTCTGCAGGGACATGGGCAGAGAGGCAGGACTCCGTCTTTTCCCGAAGCGTGAAGAAATATGCTCGCCCACAGTTACGGCGTTCTATGTTCCCGACCATATGACTTGGCCGGAACTTGATGCAGCTTTGCGTGAACGCGGTGTAGCAGTCGGCGGAAATTACGGCACTCTTGCGGGACGAGTCTTCAGGATCGGGCACATGGGCAGCCAGGCAGATTGTGAATTAGTAAGCGAGGGCATGAAGATTATTGCTCAAATAACCGGCAAACGTTAAGCACTGTAATATAATAACCGCATATCTATCATTATTCACAATTCATGAAGGAGAATGATTATATGCGGGACTCAGTGCAAATTGACGAACGCCGTAGATTCATAGACACAATAAAGCAGCTCGGCAACAATGCAATACTTACGCGTATTGATGATAACGGGCATCATGAGGCACTGTTCGTCTCGCCGGAATATATAGCTATGATGAGTGAGGCCTCTGAAAATGAGGCCATGCGTTACAACGGCACAGGGGACTTCCTCGACTCTATTTATCCGGAAGACCGTCCGCTCGTTGAATACATGCTCGCTAATCATGAGTCGCCCGAAAAATCCCATAACATACAGATACGCAAAATAACCGCAAAGCATAATGTTATCTGGTGTGATGTGCATTACGCGTTCATCACATTAGGCGGTGAAAACTATCTGTACCTGACGTTCAGCAATATCACGCTCTACAAGAACTACGAGGAGAAGATCCGCACAAGCTACGACTCCATCGGGCAGACGTTCTATCATCAGGACGAGTTCACGTTAAGCATGTTCCGTGTTGATCTGACTCTGGACGTTACGGAGGAAGCCAGAGGCCGGGATCTCTTCAACAGCGACAAGGAACAGAAGGTTTACTCAGAACTCATCAGGCACCGAGCACGGCACTACATTAACTTCATGGAGCGCAAAAAGTTTCTGGAGATGTTCGGAGTAGACTCACTGCTGGATTTCTACGTCAAGAGCAGGATCGGCATCAAGCAGGTGTTATTGTCTAGGCGGGAGAAGGGCACGATCTGTTACGTCGAGGTCTCCGCAATGATGACCCGCAACCCTCTCACAGGGCACGTTATGGCCTTCATTACGGAGCGTGAGTGCAACAACGCCAAAGTCTACCAGACGATAGTTGACAAGATATTATCCCGGCAGTTCGAGATGATAGCCTACATGTCGCTCGGAAGGTACAGAGTTACGGTCAGCACTCCGCTCGCTGAGGGAAGCATACTGCCTAAAGCAGATCATGACACCTTCAACTCCTACATACGCGACGAGATTCTGCCGATCCTTCACGGCACGGAGGAACAGCGCACCTCTATGGCTCACTCTCTCGGCCCGGACTCTATAGCCTTCGGGACTCAGAAGGACTCACTCTACGAGGTCAACATTGCCTGCGACATGGACGGCCAGATATTCTACAAGCAGTTCAACTTCTACGCTGTCAATCCCGGCTTCTACATTATTCTTGTGTCAGACACGACACGCCTTCACAAGGAGCAGGAGGAACGCAGCCGTCAGCTTGAGGACGCATTAGCTCTAGCCAAAGCAGCAACGGATCAGGCCAAGCGCGCGAACAGTGCAAAGAGTGAGTTTCTCGCGAACATGTCCCACGAGATCCGCACGCCGATTAATGCGGTGCTGGGCATGAATGAAATGATTATCCGTGAGAGCACGAGCAAGAGCATCACGACCTACGCCCGCAACGTCGAGAGCGCAGGAAGAAATCTGCTGTCCATCATCAACGACATACTCGACTTCTCGAAGATCGAGGCCGGAAAGATGGAGATTACCAACGCCGATTACAAGTTAAGCTCAGTCCTGAATGATGTTACTAACATGATTGTGTTCAAGGCACGGCAGAAAGATCTGCTGTTCAGCGTAAACGTTGACGAAGCATTGCCGGATGGACTGTTCGGCGACGAGGTCAGAGTCCGGCAGGTAATCACGAACATTCTCAACAATGCCGTGAAATACACTCACGAGGGCAGCGTAACAATGGACGTATCTGGCGAAATGAGCGATGACGGCAAGATTAACTTAGTAGTGAAGATAAGCGATACCGGAATCGGCATAAAGGAGGAAGACCTGCCGAAGCTGTTCCGGAAATTTGAGCGTGTAGACCTCGTGCAGAACAACACCGTAGAGGGCACAGGACTCGGACTCTCAATCACTCAGAATCTGCTCCGGTTGATGGACGGACACGTAAGCGTTGAGAGTGTTTACGGCGAAGGCTCAACGTTCACGATATACCTTCCGCAAAAAGTGATGTCCCCTGAACCGATCGGGAATTTCCACGAGAAGTTCGAGCGTTACGTCCACGCAATGAAGGCTTACCGAGAGTCCTTCAAAGCTCCGGATGCCCACCTGCTCGTTGTTGATGATACTGATATGAACCTCACCGTAATTGAGGGACTCCTCAGCAAGACGGATATTAACCTTGACACAGCGTCTGGAGGCTTTGAGGCGTTAGGTCTCACCAAGCAGACTAAGTACGACTTAATACTCATGGATCACAGAATGCCCGGCATGGACGGAACGCAGACGATGAACAGCATACGCGCCCAGCCCGACGGCCTCAACGCAGAGACTCCGATAATCTGTCTCACTGCCGATGCTGTCAGCGGAGCACGGGCAAAGTACATCGAGCAGGGATTCACTGACTACCTGTCAAAGCCTGTAGAAGGCCCTAACCTCGAGGCAGCCCTCATCAAGTACCTTCCGCCTGAAAAGATTATTGTGCAGGACGAGCCGGAGGAGATTCAGGAGGAAGAGCAGGAGGCATCAGAGCTTGAGGAGTTCTACGCGAAGACTGAGGGGCTGAACTATCAGGAGGCACTCAAGAACTGCGCAACAGAGGAGATTCTGAGCAAGACTCTGCAGCAGTTCTACAACTCCATCGCGAACAACCTGCGGGACATTGAGAAGTTCTACACCGAGCATGACATCAAGAACTACACAATCAAGGTGCACGCCCTGAAGAGTTCAGCGAGGCTTATCGGAGCACAGGAACTTTCGCGTGATGCGGCACATCTTGAGGACTGCGGAAATGCAGAGGACATTGACGAGATCTCGGCCAAGACTCCGAAGCTGCTCGGGGATTACCGGGCATATCTCGAGAGGCTAGCACCGCTTTACGCACAGGATGACAACGCAGAATTGATTGACATTGAGAAACTTCATGAGGCCTATGAAGCGATAAAGGAGTTTGCCTCAATGTTCGACAGTGATTCTATAGACGGAATAATGGCCATGCTGAGGGAGTACAAGATACCTGAAGCGGAAGCAGAACGCTTTAACGTGATAGCCTCATGTGCCGATGCTGCAGACTGGGCAGGGCTTGAGGAAGCGTTGAAGAGTATATAGACGGAGAGAGGAAGGGTAATCATGAAGCATAAAGTGCTGTACGTAAGCGACCGGCCTTCAATGGGAGCTGATATGCTAATCAAGAATCTTAGTGCAGATTTTGAGATTCTGAAGGTCAGGTCAGGCGATGAAGTTAATCATGTTCCGGAAATAGTGTTAGTGAACTTGGCCGGGCTTGAGAGTTCAGGACGTGTGAAGTCGTTCACCGGGAGCAAGATTTTTGTGCTTGGGACTCAGGCAGAATGTGATGCGAGCGACATTCCCGCAGAGAAGTTAGTGAGGCCGTTCAACGCTAAGGAGATTCGGGAGAAGCTCTCGGGACTCGGACAGGCTGACTCGGAGGCACAGAAGACTCTCCTGCTTGTTGATGATGACGCGGTGATGATTCGGACACTGCGGGAGGGACTGAGCACGAGCTACAAGGTGTTACCCGCTAACAGTGGAGCTAACGCGCTGAAGATTCTCGAGCGGACGAGGCCGGACTTGATTCTGCTGGACTATGAGATGCCGGAGATGACGGGGCCGGAGGTGCTTGCGGTACTGAGAGCGAAAGACGAGACGAAGAATATACCTGTGATGTTCCTGACGGCTAAGACTGATGTCGGGAGTATCTCGCTGATTGAGGCACTGAAGCCTGAAGGGCATATGCTGAAGACGTTACCATTGAGGGAGATTAAGGGGATAATTCAGAAGTTTTTTGACGGCAGATAAGAGAGTCGAGAGTCCCCCTCGTGTTATGAGTGAGGGGGATTCGCTTTGAGGTTACGCTGCTGCTTTGTAATCAACGATGAAGATTTTGCTCGCAATACTCTTTAGACGGGTGATTATCTCGTCGAGCTTTTCCATTACTGACAATGTGAAAAACTCTTCACCGCATACCTCGCATTTCCTGCACGGGACATTCTCAACGATTACGTATACTCCGTCAAAGCCCGAGAAGTATGAAGTGAATGTTTCAGTTAATTCGTCATTTTTGCAGCTTGGACATCTCATTTATCATCAGCATCCTTTCTAGTTTTCAAGTCCGGCAGTACGTTATCTGACAGATAATAGCTACTCAATATCTCAATGTCTATATTGTTGTTCCTCCTTTACTGTAAAAACAGTTCCTGAAAAAATTTCATGCTGGTTGTACTATAATACACTTATTCACAATAATCATGTCTAATTCATAAGGGAAGGTGTTTATCCACTATGGGGGTACGTAAACCCGAAGATACCCGAAGTTTCGCATTATGTGCACACGGCGGAGCAGGCAAAACCTCACTGGCTGAAGCAATGCTCTTCGACAACGGAAACATTACGCGCATGGGCAACGTCCAGAACGGCAACACAGTAAGCGATTTCCAGTCCGAAGAACAGAAGCGCAATATCTCTATCAGCACATCACTAATGACACTTGAGCGCAAAGGCAAAACGTTTTTTGTGCTTGACGCTCCAGGCTACGCTGACTTCACCGGAGAAATGTCCGCAGCTATCCGTGTCGCAGATACCGCAGTGATTCTCGTCAGCAGCGTCGGCGGAATCGAAGTCCAGACCAGCAGAGCATGGGAGTACGCAGAGCATCACAACGCCCCTGTGTCGTTCGTCGTCTCGAAGATGGACAGGGAGAACGCGGACTTTGAGAAAGTGTTAGACGACATCAAGTCCCAGTTCTCGCAGAACGCATTACCCGTTTTCCTGCCTATCGGTGCGGGCGAGAAGTTCACCGGAGTCGTTGACGTTCTCAAGGGCAAGGCTTACACCTACAAGCCCGACGGTTCAGGAAAATTCACAGAGGGCGATGTTCCTGCAGACTTGGCCGGAGAAGCAGAATCAGCGAAGGAAGCACTCATTGAGGCAGCGGTAGAGATGGATGATGCGCTCATGGAGAAATACTTAGAGGGCGAGCCTGTCAGTGATGCCGACCTCGAGCGCACCCTCAAGAAGGCCATTGCATCAAGGCGGGTTATGCCCGTCGTAGCACTCTCATCAACCGCAAACATCGGAGTTCCTCAGTACATGGACTTCATCGCGGACTACTTCCCGTCGCCTGTGGACATCGGAGCAGTCGAGGGAGCAGAACCTAAACTTGATGCTCCGTTCTCAGCATTATGCTTTAAGGTCATGGCGGACGCATTCGTCGGCAAGCTGTCATTCATGAGGGTGTACTCAGGGAGTCTCTCATCAGAAGGTACGAGCATTTACAACGTCAGCAAGGGAGAAGAGGAGCGCATCTCGTCATTCAAGCTGATGACCGGCAAGGACGGCAAGGACGTTAAGGAAGTCATCGCCGGAGACATCGTAGCAATCCCGAAGCTCCAGAGTGCACGCGTCGGACACACTCTCGCGACAAAGGGCGGATTCTCGAGTGAGTTCAAGCCCATAGAGTTCCCGAAGCCGGTGTACAGTGTTGCAGTTGTGGCCAAGACCAGAGCCGACGAGGACAAGCTCGGCAACGCAATATCCCGCACGCTCGAGGAAGACTGCAGCCTGACGTTCGAGAAGAATGCAGAGACCCGCGACAACGTGTTATCCGGAATGGGCGATATGCACATCGATATAGTGCTCGCTAAGATGAAGGAACGTTACGGAGTTGACCTCGACACCAAGACTCCGCAGGTGCCCTATCGCGAGACGATCCGCAAAATGTCAGAGGCTCAGGGCAAGCACAAGAAGCAGTCTGGCGGACACGGACAGTACGGCGACGTGTACATCAGGTACAGGCCGCTGGAAAGAGGAGCGGGCTTCGAGTTCATAGACAGCGTAGTCGGAGGAGCAGTGCCCCGCAACTTCATCCCTGCAGT
>JAFSUD010000097.1 GCA_017445405.1 Synergistaceae bacterium | reverse complement strand
TGCGCGTGCTCCGCGACCATCTGTTTCACTGTCCCCTGTTGTCTTGCGCTTCAGTCATCAGCTTACGTACTGCTCCGACAGCTACACGTATTCCCCGCTCGGTATCTAGGTGCTTGCGCGTGCTCCGCGACCATCTGTTTCACTGTCCCCTGTTGTCTTGCGCTTCAGTCATCAGCTTACGTACTGCTCCGACAGCTACACGTATTCCCCGCTCGGTATCCAAATCATCTGGTTCAGTGTACCCTGCGGCCTTGCGTTCCTGATTCCAGATGACGTTCAGGACGCTCCCGCACCTCACACCGAGTGCACTCGCCACAACAAACAGAGTCGCCGACTCCATCTCGCTCGCTAGGACTCCGAGCCGCTTCCACGCCTCCCACTTATTGAGCAGCTCATAGCTCACAGGCATTCTCTGCGGGCTGTGCTGTCCGTAGAATGAGTCCTTGCACTGAACTATTCCTGTGTGCCAGCGTTCCCCGAGTTCCTGAGCAGAATCTGCAAGAGCCTTCACGACTCCGAAGTCCGCACATGCAGGAAACTCTATCGGCGCGTACTCTCTGCCTGTGCCGTCATAGCGCACCGCTCCTGTCGCTATAACTACGTCAGAGGCCTTCACCTTCATGTTGATTCCTCCGCATGTCCCGACACGGATGAACGTCTTCACTCCTATTGCGCAGAGTTCCTCCATTGCTATTGCTGCACTTGGCCCGCCTATGCCTGTTGAGGTTACGAGTACCCGCCCGCCGTCAAGAGTCCCTGCCCACGTCGTATATTCCCTGTTGCTCGCTACAAAATGAGGATCGCTGAGATACCGGGCTATCTTCTCACAGCGTCCCGGGTCTCCCGGAAGTATGCAGTAATCAGCAGTGTCTTTCTCGTCTAATGCTATGTGATATTGCTTCATTAAATATCTGCCTCCATAATATTTATACTCTCCTCATCTCTATGCGTTCCTGCGAAATCCTGAACGGCGTGCGTTCACGGACTACTGACCGGCAAAGGTCTAACGTCGCCTGCATCTTCTCCGCCATCTCCTGAACTACTACCATCAGTTCCGCATCATCCGTTCTTACCTCAATAATGAAACTGTCAGGCATTATCTCCATGTCAGGCACAGAAGCAAGCAGCTTGTTGCGGATTATCTGCTTATTGTCCGTCAGTAACTCTATATCATAAAGCAGCTTGGGATTCCTGCCCGCAATTATATCAACCTCATCTGCGAGCCTGATTAATGCAGCAAGGTAAGGCAGACACACAGTATTTCCGTTACTGAGCTGCAGGGCTGAAGGGTATTCTTCTGCGTCATAGAGATTAGTGCGTCTGTGTCCGCGCGCTGTCTGAATTATTGCGAAAAGGTGCTCGGGAGACGGAACATCAAGAATATCTGCGTACTTCCTGATGAAGAAACCGCTGAACTCATGATGATAATCGCGTATGAAGTCCGAAATCTTACGCGAAGGGTCAAGCTCAAAATATCCTTTCTCGTCAAGATTGCCCCTGAACTCGTCGTAATCCTTCCGTGATATTGCCATGCCGGTATCATGAAGATAGCAGCTCATAAGCAGCACGTACAGTTCATCAGGATTTAGTTTCCCGAGCTGTTCAGGGCCTATGATTGCATTGCAGAACTCTATAACATTGATGCAGTGAAATTCTGAGTGATTGGTGTATTCAGGGAACAGCAGCGTGTAGCGTGAAAGTATGTTCTGAAGGGCAAAAACAGTGTCAGTAAAACGTGTATGTAAATCGCCGTCCTTTGCGCGCAGAGTCCTCTCGAGCAGGAAGTCATAATTGCCGGTATGCATATTATTGCTGTATGTTCAGGATTCCGGAAAAGCCGGTAACTTCAAGCACGTCCATCACGGCACTGTTCGCATTGATAATCTTCATGCTGCCGTTATTCTTCTTCATGGCCTTATGCGCAGAAAGAAGCACCCTGAGTCCTGCTGACGATATATATTCAGCCCCGCCGAGATCCATAATCAGCTCTCTGACTCCCTCAAGATGAGCTTTAAGTTCTTCCTCAAGCTGCGGTGCTGCTGACGTGTCAAGCCTTCCTTCAGGCAAAACAGTAAGAGTACTGCTTTCAATGTGTGCCCTAATGTTCATTAATTGCTTTCTCCTCAGAAAAAAAGTTTAGCAGTGAGTATATAGACATAATGCCCGCCCTGTCAAGAAAACAGAGTGAGCATTAGTCATAACAGTGAGCAATCAAATCATCATGAGCATAATTATTCTGGTTATCATTGCTGCAACCCACGCTACAGCACACTGCCACACCACAACACCGAAGGCCCATTTTCCGCCGAGTTCTCTTCTGACCGAAGCGACAGCCGCGACGCATGGAGTGTAGAGGAGGCTGAAGACCAGCAGGGCAGCAGCAGACACAGGAGAGATTACCGAGCTGACGTTCTCGCCGAAGAGTACCTCGAGAGTCGAGACTACGGACTCTTTGGCCAGAAATCCGCTGATGAGCGACGTGCAGATTCTCCAGTCCCCGAGTCCGAGAGGCGCAAATATTGGGGAGATGAGTCCCGAAAGTCTGGCTAATATGCTTGCGTCCTGATTGGCTACAAGATTCAGGTGAAGGTCAAAGCTCTGCAGGAACCATATCACCACCGTAGCAATGAATATCACAGAGAACGCCCGCTGTATGAAGTCCTTAGCTTTCTCCCACATGAGCATCAATACATTTTTTGCGCCGGGCAATCTGTAATTCGGAAGCTCCATCACGAACGGTACAGCCTCGCCTCTGAACAGAGTATTTTTGTAGAGCAGAGCCACAAGAATCCCCGCTACGATTCCTAGAATGTAGAGTCCCGTCATGATGAGGCCTCCGTGTTCAGGGAAGAACGCATTGACGAAGAAAGCATATATCGGGAGTTTTGCTGTGCAGCTCATGAACGGAGTCAGAAGTATTGTCATTCTGCGGTCTCGCTCGCTCGGCAGGGTACGGGTTGACATCACGGCAGGGACAGTACACCCGAAGCCTATTAGCATAGGAACGATACTGCGTCCGGAGAGTCCGATTTTGCGCAGTAACTTATCCATGAAGAAAGCCACTCTTGCGGTGTAGCCTGTGTCCTCAAGTATCGACAGGAAGAAGAACAGAGTAACGATTATTGGCAGGAAAGATAACACGCTCCCTATTCCCGCAAATATGCCGTCGACAATCAGGCCGTGAAGCACCTCATTAACTCCTGCGCTCGTCATGAAAGCGTCCGCAGACTCTGTGAATGCCTCAATCCAGCCCTCGAGGACTTCCTGAAAGTATGCGCCGATAACGTTGAATGTCAGGAAGAAGATAGACATCATGACGGCCAAGAATACCGGAATAGCCGTATATTTTCCCGTCAGCACTTCATCGAGCTTCTGACTCCGCAAATGTTCTCTACTCTCCCGGGGCTTAACGACGCTCTGCTCGCACACGCTCTGAATGAATGTGAAGCGCATATCCGCCATTGCTGCGTTGCGGTCGAGTCCTCGTTCATGCTCCATCTGAAGAATTATGTGCTCCAGCATTTCGCGTTCGTTCTGCTCGAGCCTGAGCTGACTCATGACGAGGTGGTCATTCTCTATCACCTTGCTTGCTGCGAACCTGAGCGGGAGTCCTGCCCGTTCCGCATGATCCTGAATCAGGTGAGAGATCGCATGAAGTGCCCTATGGACTGCTCCGTTGTGGTCATTCTCTCCGCAGAAATCGTAACGTTTGGGCTTCTCCTGATACTTCGCTATGTGGACAGCATGACGGACGAGTTCATCAACGCCTTCATTCTTCAGGGCGGAAATCGGAATCACCGGCACTCCGAGCAATGACTCCATGCGGTTAATGTCTATCGTGCCTCCGTTGCCGCTGAGTTCGTCCATCATGTTTAACGCAGCGACCAGCGGAGTCTGCATCTCGAGGAGCTGAATTGTGAGGTACAGATTGCGCTCAATGTTAGTAGCGTCAATGATGTTGATGATGGCTTTGGGCTTCTCATTGAGGATGAAGTTGCGGGAGACTATTTCCTCTCCGCTGTAGGGAGACATTGAGTAGATTCCGGGAAGGTCGGTGATGAGGGTATCAGGATGTCCCTTGATGACTCCGTCCTTGCGGTCAACTGTAACGCCCGGAAAGTTGCCGACTCTCTGGGCTGCTCCGGTGAGCTGGTTGAAGAGGGTAGTCTTGCCGGAGTTCTGGTTGCCTGCGAGCGCGAAAGTCAGAGTCGTCCCGTCAGGCAGAGGCTCGGACTCTCCGGGTACGTGATACTTGCCTTCCTCGCCGAGTCCGGGATGTTCGATGCTGTGAAGTGCACTGATGAAGCGGTCTGCTGTCTCGGTGTCATGCGCGGGCTTCACAGTTATGCGTCCTGCGTCGTCGGCACGCAGTGTGAGTTCGTAGTCGTGGATGCGGATCTCGAGCGGGTCGCCCATCGGTGCGGAACGTATCATCTTGACTCTTGCGCCGGGGATAATTCCCATGTCAAGAAGGTGCTGACGCAGGCCTGTTGCTTCGTCAGTCCCTCCTACTGCCTCAACAACAACGCTTTCATTGACCTTAACGTCTCTCAGGGTCAGTGTGTCGTTCATGTTTGATGCCTCCTGATTAAGTGTGAATGCGTTTAGTATACCGCTGCATGGTATTAAATGCCGTTGACTTTTGGGAGCTTTGCGCTATCATTATCACTATCCCAACTGGATACAAAATTTACAACTAAACATTATTTTTGCAGGAGTGTGATAGTTCATATGAGTCCCGCTGTTATTACTCTTCTCTTCCTCGCGTTCGCTGTCATCATGTTCGTTACTGAGAAAATACCCCTCGGCTTAACGGCTATGATCGTCTGCATCGGCCTCGTGGTAACAAAAGTGCTCGGCGTGAAGGAAGCCTTCTCCGGCTTCATCGACGGCAACGTTATCCTCTTCGTCGCAATGTTCATCGTCGGAGGCGCGCTCTTCGAAACAGGCATGGCTAACGAGATCGGAGGAATAGTTACCAAGTTCGCAGGCAGTGAGAGAATGCTTATCGTCGCAATTATGACTATAGTCGGATTGATGAGCGGCGTGCTCTCGAATACAGGCACGGCAGCAATATTGATACCTGTAGTTATAGGAATAGCCGCAAAGTCAGGGTTCAAGCGTTCTAGGCTTTTGATGCCCCTAGTCTTCGCGGCCGCAATGGGAGGCAACCTATCCCTAATAGGTGCACCCGGCAACATGATAGCACAGTCAACACTGAATCAGGCAGGATTACCAACTTTCGGCTTCTTTGAGTACGCAATCGTCGGTGCTCCTATCCTGATTGTGGGTATACTCTTCTACGCTACAATCGGCTTCTACCTCCTGCCCAACCATGACCCAAAAGGTGAAGGCGTGTTTGATGAACAGAAGGATTTTTCCGCTGTCCCCCAGTGGAAGAAGACTCTATCGCTCGTGATTCTGGTCGCGACTCTGCTCGGGATGATCTTCGAGAAGCAGATCGGTATATCGTTAAGCGTGGTCGGCTGTGTGGGTGCAGTGCTGCTGATTCTCTTCGGGGTAATCTCTGAGGACGACGCGCTCAAGTCCATTGACCTCAAGACAATATTCCTGTTCGGAGGCACGCTCTCTCTCGCAACGGCTCTTGACAAGACAGGCGCAGGAAGAATGATCGCCGAAAAAGTCATCGGTGCACTTGGCGAGAATCCTTCACCCACAATGTTTACGTTCGTGGTGTTCATACTGTGCTGCGTGATGACTAACTTCATGAGCAACACCGCAACTACTGCCCTCATGGCTCCGATATGCTTATCCATAGCAAGAGGCATGAATGCAGACCCCCGCGCTGTCCTCATGGCGTGCGTAATCGGAGGCTCGTGTGCATATGCAACACCCATAGGCATGCCCGCCAACACAATGGTTGTAGGTGCAGGAGACTACAGGTTCATGGATTACGTGAAAGCCGGTCTGCCGTTAATCATAATCGCAACAATAGTAAGCATGATATTATTGCCGATGGCCTTCCCATTCTTCCCAGCGGCGTAATGTATAAATCACAAAGGGGGTAAAAACTTATGAATCAGGTCGAAAGAATGACGGACATAATAGCTAAGTTCGTCGGCCACACAGCAAAGAAATTACCTGACGACGTTATCGCAAAGCTCTCTGAACTCAGGGAGAAGGAAGACAGCCCGATGGCCAAAGTCATCTACGATACTATGTTCAGGAATCAGGAACTCGCCGTTAAGCTCGACAGGCCTTCATGCCAGGATACCGGAGTGCTTCAGTTCTGGGTCAAGTGCGGAACGAAATTCCCGCTCATTGATGACCTCGAGGCATTACTGAAGGAAGCCGTAATCAAGGCAACGTTCGAGACTCCGCTGCGCCACAACTCGGTCGAGACGTTCGACGAGTACAACACCGGCAAGAATGTCGGCAAGGGCACGCCTACAGTATGGTGGGACATAGTGCCTCACTCCGACAAGTGCGAGATCTACACGTACATGGCCGGAGGCGGATGCACTCTTCCCGGTTACGCAATGGTTCTCATGCCCGGTGAAGGCTACGAGGGAGTTACTAAGTTCGTGCTCGACAGAATGACCACTTACGGACTCAATGCATGCCCTCCGCTTCTGGTCGGAGTCGGCGTTGCTACGTCGGTGGAGACTGCGGCTCTGCTCTCGAAGAAAGCTCTCATGCGTCCGATAGGCTCGCACAATCCCAACGAGCGCGCGGCCAAGATGGAGAAGCTCCTCGAGGACGGAATAAACGCTATAGGCATCGGGCCTCAGGGCATGGGCGGAAAGTATGCCGTTATGGGCGTGAACATTGAGAACACTGCAAGGCATCCTTCAGCGATCGGAGTAGCTGTGAACGTAGGGTGCTGGAGCCACAGAAGAGGGCACATAATCTTTGACGCTGACCTCAACTGTGAGGTATTATCACATTCGGGGGTGAAGTTCTAATGTCAGTTGAGTTCAGAGACGGCAAAAAGATTCTGGTTACGCCGATAAGCGCGGAAGACCTGAAGGATATTCACATCGGCGATATAGTGTACCTTTCCGGAAGCCTGACGACCTGCAGGGACGTAGCACACAGGCGCGTAGTTGAGGAAGGCAGGGAGATTCCCGTAGACGTTCGGAACAATGCGATACTTCATGCAGGGCCGATAATCAGGCCGATTGACCCGGATAACGGCAAGTTCGAGATGGTGTCTGTAGGGCCGACGACGAGCATGAGGATGGAGAAGTTCGAGTACGAGTTCGTGAAGACGACCGGAGTCCGGGTGATCGTAGGCAAGGGCGGAATGAAGGAAAATACCTCGAACGCGTGCAAGGATTTCGGGTGCATTCACTGCGTTATCCCGGCCGGCAATGCGGTAGTCGCTGCGGTGTGCGTTGAAGAGATTGTGCGTGCAGAGTGGCGGGACTTGGGAATGCCCGAGACTCTGTGGAACTGCAGGGTGAAGGAGTTCGGGCCGCTGATAGTGTCGATTGATGCGGAGGGGCGGAACTACTTTGAGGAGAAGAAAGTAGAGTACAACAAGAAGAAGGACGAGATTGCGGAGGAGATCTGCAAACAAGTCGGCTTCATAAAGTAGCATAATCCTGTAACAATATAGATGCCGGGCTTCCACAATCGGAAACCCGGTTTTTTTGTCTTATCTATAGTATTTCTTGCTGAACATGAGGAGCATTACCGCGAGTCCTGCAAGGCTTGAGCTGGTCATACAGCCGCCCCCGCCGCTGCCTGAATTGTTACTGCTAGGAGTATCAGGACTTGGGGTATCAGGATTCGGGGTATCAGGACTTGGCGTATCAGGACTTGGCGTATCAGGACTCTGGGTTGGGGCTGGGTTTGGCTGGAATGTACTGCCTGAAACAGAGTATATCCTAATGCTGGCATTGCACGTTTTAAGCTGCCCCTCACGTGTCGTAAGTCCCTGCCCGTCATTCCAGTCTGCAGAAGTTAGCACTATATCCTTAGAAGAAAAGAAGCTCTTTCCTGCAACTGTTATTTCTCCCTCTCCTGCTGCACGGAATGTATCTGTCCCTGTATTCAGAGAGTTATCATAACTTGTTCTCAGAGTGTTATCCTCAACTGAGGTAACATACTCATCTTGGGAATCAGGAGTCAGCTTCAGAATGACGGAGAACCATTGCCCCGCTTCAAGCTTCAAGGGACTGTCAAGAGTTATTGTCTGATAGCCGTTATAATCCAGATGCCCAGTCTTGATGGGAACGCCGGGGTTGCCTGGAAAACCTGGATATTCTGTGCCGAAAACGTTCACATATATTTCATAGCTTACATTGTTAGCTTCAGTCTGGAATGATACCTCGTTGAGACTCTCTGCCTTCCTTGCTTGGAACACATTTGCTGACCATGCGTAATTTATGCTGTCAACTGCTGCAACGGTATCATGCCCGTACGGTGAAGCTATTTCCCCGCCAACAGCCTTGAAGAAAGCAACGTGTCCTATGGTTTGAGCGTAAGACATCCAGAAATAGCCTCCTTCTCCGGATCTACTGCCCCATGAATTTTTTGCTAACCATGCGCCTTTTGCAGGGAAGTTAGATGCTGTGTAGTCGTCATCCCAGCCTACTATCATGACTACATGACCCCAGTCTATAGCATTCGGAAGATAGTACGACCAGCCTCTATCTCCGTTGCTTTTATAACCGTCTTTATGGTGATAATACGTTACAGCTACTGATCCGTAATCGGTTATAAGCTGCTTGATCTCGTCCCTGTTGGCTTCAGTTATGCTGTTCAGCCAATGAGCTTCCTTGAGCCTTATCGGGTGTGTATAACTCTCCGGCAATCCATGCACAGATTTTTCCACATCCCTATTTATGCCTGCAATAATCGTTCCGTCAGGATCGTTATCCTTGTTGTATTTAGGCAAGATACTGTAAGGGAAATCCTCCTCTGCTGCTGTCCCTGCACGCGACAATAAGCTGACTGCTTTTTCAACAGTTCCGCCTGCATTCAGCGGACTGGCGATCTGACTGGCTGACAGCCCATTTGTGTATCGGGGATCTCTGTACGTATACCAGATCATGTGAAGTTCCGACAAGTCCGGCGCATTATTTCCTGAAGTCTGGAGATTATAGTTCGTCTCAAGTGCTCCTAATGTCGCAAATGCCCAGCAGCTAGGATACCCTCCCTGATCCCTTACATCCGCCATAAAACCAGAAGCTCTGGGATCATACTTTGAAGGAAGCTGCCTGATTTCGACATTTGCAGGACTGCCGGAAAGATGGCTTATGTCTCTTGCTTCAGGAAGCATACCGTAGAAATTTTCGTCAGAAGTGTACGCCGCAGGATTTTTGATGTAATCGTCGTACGCTTGGCTATACTTCGGGAAGTCTGCGGGCACTGGCTCCCATTCACAGATAAATCCGGCAAGTTCTGCCTCACCTGCACCAGAAAGCTCGCCCTCATACGAAATCTGCAGGAACAGCTCTTCATCCATTACCCTGTTCGGCGTAGTAAGCGAACTTCCGTCTGAAAAATCAACCCTGATTCCCACAGTTACGTATCGCATGACATTAACTGTTTCAGTGAAATCATCGCTGGTGATCCACTGCCATTTTTCCCCGTCCTTGCTTTCTCCTCCGAGCCAGTAAGTATAGCCGCTGAACTGTGGATCACTCTTTATTGCCTGTAACAGTTCTCTGACAACCTCTTTCTCTCCCGGACTTGTCATCGTAACAAGGTGGCCGTTAAGTGATTCACAGTATGCTTTAGCTTGTTTATAGGTCATCTTCATGTTGAAAGCACGGTAAACATGTCCGTTAAGCGCAAGTGATCTTGCTTCGGAGCCGCCAATAGTTACATTCATGCCTACACTTGAGGAAATATAATTGACACGATAAACATACTTGACCTTAGCAGGAGCTGTCAGAAAATGGGCAATGCCATTCTCGTATGCTGAGATTATAGGCCTGTTGTCCTCGTCATATCCGATTACGCTTGAAGCCGTTATGTTGAAAAAACTGCCGGAATTCATGTAGTCCCCAAAATCCAGCTTGTAATGGGTTATCTGGTTTTTCAGCATCATATCTCTGTACCTTTCTTCCGTGGATAGAGCTGAATTATCATATGCCGGAGAGGAAGAATCACTCTTAACTTGGGTAACCTTAAGCTCTCTCACAACCTGCTTATCAATAGACACCTTCATTGAAGGATTAGTGATATTCATCGGAAAAGTTATCTGCGGAAAATTAGGTATGTGCAATGCGGCTAACTGATTCCCCTCGCATATCAGCGTCCTTAGAGCTGAAAGACTGTTCAAGTTAAGGCCTAGCAGAAGGTTATTGCTGCAGTCCAAGTAATTTAATGCATCCTGTCCGTCCAAGTTTAAGGCCGTCAAGCTGTTTCCTGAACAGTTGAGAGAAGACAGCCGGACTCCGCTCACATTAAGCTCTGTAAGGAAATTATTCGGGCAGTGCAGGGATAATGTGCCTGTTCCTCCGCAGCCGTCGAGTATGAGTTCTGTCAGCCGGTTGTTGTCGCAGGAGACTACATGAAGGTTTGGGCATCCGCTTATGTTCAGATGAGTCAATCTGTTGTAGCTGCAGCTGAAGGCTAATTCTCCGGAACTGCCTAGCTTTTGCAGTCCGCTGACATCAAGCTGTGTAAGATGATTACCATCACACTTTAACTCCTCGAGATTTGTGCACTCGTTTACGTTCAATCCTGTAAGGTAATTATGTGAGCAGTCAAGAAAGGTTAGCTCTGTCAATCCGCTGACATTAATATCCTCAAGTGCGCATATTGAACATTTTATGTGCTTCAGATTACTACAGCCCGACAAGTCAAGCCTGTTCAGCCTAAAATTGGCACTACAGTCAAGAAAGGTTAGCTTTGATAATCCACGTATATTAAGCTCCTCCAAGTCGTTAGACCAACATTCCAGATGCTCTAGATCTGTGTTATTGCTCAGGTCAAGTGTTTTAATCTGATTGCCCACACAGTTCAAGGTACGAAGATAGGTGAAGTATTCGACCCCCTCCATTGATTTCAAGGGTGTACCGTCTGCTAAAGTGAAAAATTGCTTATTGATGCTGGTAATCTTTGCAATTTCTGCCTCACTCAGTTCATTATCATTATTCTCGTCGTAATCAAGTCGCACAATCACTCTGAACGCTTCATCAGGAAAATTATTATCGTCTATAATGATATTTCCCCAAGCCCCAGAGGCCATCACACACAGAATCGCCAGTGCGCACAATATTCTTCTCATGATTTATGTTCTTCCTTCAATGTTCCGCAAATAATGCTGTCCTCGCCGTCAGCACTTGAGACATTCGGCAGTTATTAATCCGTCAGCATATTTACATTAATTCCTCGTGAGGTGAGGTGATCTTTAGTAATGCAGGTGTAAGGAGTATCAACGGACATAAACGCGCAAGCACGCAATTATACGCTTTATTCTCACTGCGTTAACCTACTTATTTCTGGTGTAGAAGCGGAAAATGCAGCATACTATCACCGGGCTTCCCCGTTTTGCACAGAGATAACCCGGCGTAAATTACTTATTCTCTAAAAATTAGCTGCTTCCTGTCCGGCGATGCGTCCGTACACCACGAAATCAGATACTGCCGTTCCGCCGAGCCTGTTGCCTCCGTGAACTCCTCCCGTAACCTCTCCCGCAGCAAACAGTCCTGGAATTACTGTTCCGTCTGCCTTCAGGACTCTCGCGCGTCCGTCTATCCTGATGCCGCCCATAGTGTGATGGATTCCGGGCGTTACCTTGATTGCGTAGAACGGTGCTTTGTCCAGCGGCTCGATGAAGCTCGTCCTCCCGAAGTCCGGATCTTTGCGCGCCTTCACGTAGCCGTTCCAGTCGTTCATCGTCTTCGCGAACACGTCCGCAGGGATCCCAAGCGTCTTGGCCAGCTCTTCATACGTCTCACCCTTGAACGTGTACCCCTTCGAGATGTAGCCCTGAATCAGCAGCGAGTCGTCAACCATCTTCTGATCTATCACCAGCCACGCATAAGATTCCGGCTGCTCTATCTCCGCCTTAGACACTACGTCGCGCGTCAAGACCTCATCAATGAATCTCTTGCCGTTGATGTTCACGAGAATCGCTCCGTCGCCTCTGAGTCCCTCAGTAATCAGGTTCGATGAGTCGTACTGAACTGTGGGGTGAATCTGAATCTGCTTCATGTCCACTGTCGCAGCTCCGAGTTCCTGAGCCATAGTGATGCCGTCGCCGTTGATGCCGGGTGCGTTCGTCGTCATGAATCCCGCAAGCGCAGGATTGAGCCGTGCAACCATCTTAAGGTTCGCTCCGAATCCTCCGGCAGCAATAACTACAGCCTTTGCGTTCACCGTAACCTTCGCGCCCCTGTTCGTCGCCTCAACTCCGGAGACCTTGCCGTCCTTCGTCATTATTGATGTCGCCGTCGTCTCGGTGAGGAGCGTGATGTTGCTGCGTGCCTTCACTGCCTTCTCGAGTCTCGGAATCATGTACCCTCCGACAGATACGACCTTCCCCTGCTCGTTAAGCGGTCTGTGAATGCGCTTCACGGATGCTCCTCCGGCTGCACCTACTGACTTGAGGTCAATATCAATTGTCTTAAGCCATGCTATCGCGTCCGCAGTTCCCTTCACGAGTGCCTCCACAAGCTCGGGATTGTTGATGCCGTGCCCGCCGATAATCGTATCAAGCTGCATAAGCTCCACGCAGTCAAAATATCCTTCGGGCTTGGCCTTGTACGCGTCCCACTTGGCCTTCACTGCCTGAGCAAGCGCACTCACTACAGGATTATCTGCCCACTTCTCGGCGGCTGTCTTGAGAGTCTTCTCGACTCCGGCCTCTTCCGTGAACTTGTTCTTGTCCTGCTCTGGAGTGTCCGCAGCGTTCATGCCTCCGGAAGCACGCACAGAGTTTCCGCCGACCATTGCCTGCTTCTCAATGAGAACGACTTTCTTTCCTGCATCTGCCGCAACAATCGCTGCTATCATTCCTGCTCCGCCCGCTCCGATTACCGCAACGTCAGCTGTATATTCTTTGTCCTCTGCCTTAATCTCTACAGCCTTCTTGTAGTCTTCTGGATTAACACCTGCTGCCTTGAGAGCTTCCTCTGCTGCCTTGAGTATTCCTGTTGATGTTACTGTTGCTCCGCTCACGCCGTCGACCTTGATTGAGTTTGCAGCCACCATATCGCCGGGCATTCTCGCTACTGCTACTGAGCCGATGCCGTCAGTCTCCTTCGGGCCTTCTGCCTTCGCATCTACTATCTTGCCGTCCTTGAGGGTGATGCTCACAGTGAGTGCTCCCGGTCCTCCGAAGCCGTCTGCTGCTGCTGTGCCGGTAACGCTTCCGTCGTCAGCCTTCTCTGCTTTTGGGGCTGGGGCAGGTGCGGGAGCTGCAGGTGCGGGTGCTGGAGCTGGTGATGAGGCCTGAGCTTTTCCGCCTCCGAAGTCTGCAGGATTGAGGCCTGCTGCGGTTAATGCTTTCTCTGCTGCCTGTGCTATACCTGTTGAGCTTATGGTCGCTCCGCTGACCCAGTCAACGTTGATTGAGTTCTTGGCTACCATTTCGCCGGGCATAGCGTCAATAGCTTTTGAGCCTACTCCGGGCGTCTCGTTAGGGCCTTGTGCAGTTACGTTAGCTATCTTGCCGTCCTTAACGGTGATGCTTACCGTTATTGCGTCCTTGCCTCCGAAGCCGTCTGCTGTTGCCGTGCCGGTAAGGGCTGCTTTCGCGTTCTGCTGGGTGATTACCATGATGGCTATTATCACTACTGCAGAAGCAAGCGCAAAGATACGTTTCTTCATTATGAATACTGCCTCCTTGATAAAGTTGTGGGATAAATGAATGCACTTAGTATATAACAAGTTGCGCAGATTCCGGCAAGAAATTTCATTGCTGCAAGGTCTCATTCATGCTTCCAGTCCTGTAACCCTTAAGGTCGAGGCTGACGTAGGAGAAACCGTAACCCTTCAGAGCGTCGCAGATTTTTGTGCGTGTGCTCTCATCAAGTAGGCGCGGGAAGTCTTCAGGGAGTATCTCGATCCGTGCGAGTCTGACGGTGCATTTGCCTGAAGCCAAAGCCGGGCATATCCCGGCAGAGATTCATTGCGTTAATGTCTCATTCATGCTTCCAGTCCTGTAACCTTTGAGGTCGAGGCTGACGTAGGAGAAACCGTAACCCTTCAGAGCGTCGTAGATTTTTGTGCGTGTAGCCTCATCAAGTATGCGCGGGAAGTTCTTGGTGAGTACCTCGATCCGTGCGAGTCTGCCGGTGCATTTGCCTGAAGCCAAAGCCGGGCATATCCCGGCAAGAGATTTATTGCGTTAATGTTTCGTTCATGCTTCCAGTCCTGTAACCTTTGAGGTCGAGGCTGACGTAGGAGAAACCGTAACCCTTCAGAGCGTCGCAGATTTTTGTGCGTGTAGCCTCATCAAGTATGCGCGGGAAGTCTTCAGGGAGTATCTCGATCCGTGCGAGCTTGCCGTGAATCCTGACTCTCATCTGCCTGAAGCCAAAGCCGAGCAGTAAGCCTTCAGCGCGTTCAACCATTAGGAGCTTTTCTCTGGTAATCTCGTCGCCGTAAACGAACCTTGATGCCAAGCACGCATAAGAGGGCTTCTCCCATGTAGGCAGACCGAGTTCATGAGAGAGCTGGCGTATCTCTGACTTAGTGAGTCCGGCCTCGCGCAAGGGACTCTTGATTCCTAGTTCACGGATCGCCTGAAGTCCAGGCCTGTAGTCTCCCAAGTCGTCCATGTTTGAGCCTTCGATGACGTGAGCAAGATTATGTTCTCCGGCAATCATGAGCATCTTTGAGAACAATGCGCGCTTGCAGAGGTAGCACCTGTTAGGAGGGTTGCTGCTGAAACCGTCAATGCTGAGTTCGTCGACTTCGCAGATTATGTGCGTTATGCCGTTGTCCCTGCAGAAGGACTTGGATTCTTCAAGCTCTCTTTGCGGGAAGAGCGATGACGAGAGAGTAACAGCGAGTGCCTTATCACCCAGAACGTCATGTGCTGCCTTAAGCAGAAGAGTAGAATCCACTCCTCCGGAGAAAGCAACGGCGACACTGCCGAGCGAGCTTATATATTCTTGAAGCGCAATGTGCTTATCGTGAATGGTCATTGTAAATTTTCCTCTCAATATAAATGAAGGATATATTACCATAGTTATTTAGTAGGCAAACTACTAGCGAACAAAAAGTAAACCCTGCAGTCTTGTGAACTACAGGGCGTTATTTGCAATATTCTGGCGGAGAATGGAGGATTCGAACCCCCGGAGGCTTGCACCTCAATTGATTTCAAGTCAACCGCCATCGACCACTCGGCCAATTCTCCTCTAAAACTTGCGCAATTATATCACAACACCTAAAATTTCACACAATCATTCACATTAAATCAGGAGGCGTTATTCATGTCAGAGTACTCAATCTCAAAAGTATACCCGTCAGACAAACGCGGCAGTTCACAGATAGAGAAACTATTGCTGGCTGAAGGCATAAGGCGCGACAAGAATTTAGATTACACCTGCGCAGTCTATGATGATGACTATAACATTATTGCTACCGGAAGCTGCTTCGGAAATACTTTGCGCTGTATGGCCGTCAGTCATGAACATCAAGGTGAAGGCCTCATGAATCAGGTAGTCTCTCATCTTGTGCAGTATGAGTATGAACGCAGCATCAATCATCTCTTCCTGTACACTAAATGCAGTTCAGCAAAATTCTTCGGAGATTTGGGCTTCTATGAAATTGTCAGAGTGGATAACCAAATCGTTTTTATGGAGAACAGGCGGACAGGCTTTAGTGATTATCTTGCAGATCTGGCCAAGACTAGGCAGGACGGCAGAAAAATTGCTGCCCTTGTGCTCAATGCTAACCCCTTCACTCTGGGGCATCAGTACTTAGTGGAGAAAGCAGCAGGGGAAAATGACGTGCTGCATGTCTTCATAGTCAGCGAGGACGCATCCCTCGTTCCGTTTGCAGTCAGAAAAATGCTCGTCGTTAATGGCACAGCTCACCTCAAGAATATTATTTATCATGACACTGGGCCGTATATTATCAGCAGTGCTACTTTCCCAAGCTATTTTCAGAAGGATGATGAAGCTGTTATTGAGAGCCATGCTAACCTTGACCTCAGCGTCTTTGTGAGAATAGCTGACGCTTTGGGGATAAATGCACGCTATGTAGGTGAAGAGCCGAAGAGCCTTGTTACCGGCATCTATAACCGCATAATGAGCGAACGTCTGCCAGAAAACGGGATAAAGTGTGTAATCATTCCGCGCAGGACAGAAGGCGGACAGGTAATCAGTGCCTCAAATGTAAGACAGGCCATAAAAGAAGGCAGACTTGAAGATATTCGTGAGCTTGTGCCCGAAAGTACGTACAGATATTTCACCAGTCCTGAATCTGAGGAAGTAGTCAGGCGTATTAGAGGAACTGATAACGTCATACATTACTAGAGATATGCAGGGGGGAACTGTAAATAAAACTTCCCCCTAATTAGTGCTGCTATTCCTGCGTCTCCAGTCTCGGGGGGATATGCCGTAAATAGTCTTGAAAGCGCGCGAAAAATGCATCTGGTTTTCATAGCCCACTGACGCACCTATTTCATTCACCGGTCTCTTAGTCATGACTAACATTTCTGCAGCCTTAATCATCCTGTAGCTCATCAAGAATCTCTGAGGCGATTTCCCCGTCGATTGCCGGAATATCTTTCCGAAATAGCTTCTGTTCAGCTTCAGGGCATCAGCTATCTCCTCAACAGTAATATCACGCTGGTAATTGCTCTCTATGTACGCTATGGCCTCTCGGATATATGACTCTCTTAACCTGCTTGTGATTACCCTTCCCGAATTCTCTGCCGAACGTATCAGGCAGTCCATGAACATATACAGATGGCCTATCAGCTCAAACTGTGAGCCCTCGCTGTGGTCAACTATGTAGAGCATCTCGTCCCGTACACGTTCCCGCATCTCCGGACAATGCGTCCTGTACACAGGCTCCTGCTCCGTAAATCCTGCTGCCTCCAGAGCCTGTTTCACTCTCAGGCCGTCAAACTCCAGCCACGTATACTCCCAAGGGTTGGACATATCAGCAATATATAGATTGACCTGCTCAGGAAATATCAGGAAGCCTTCTCCTGCGTGAATATTGAAGGCTGTAGTTTTCCCCTGCGCATCGTCAGAGTAAAGAGTTCCTCTGCCGTTGATGACATAGTGAAAAAGGTAATGGTCTCTTCTTGCCGGGCCGAATGCATGTCCGGGTTCACACGCTTCACGGCCGAACTGATACAGCCCTAAATCTACAAAGCTGTGATTCGGAAAAATAGCAAACTTTACTTTACGCATGGCCTTCAACCCTGCTTCTCATAATATAATCAGTCTCACGCATTAATCTTCACTCCCTGATTTTTACGCTGGAGTATAATATATTCCCTGTCGCGCTCATGGAAAATAGCAAACTTTACTTTATGCATTGTCATAACCCGTGATAACCGCAAAAATTATGACAAGATGCAAGCATTAGGGTAAATATCCGCCAATATCAAGCCATTCATGAAAATATCAGACTATTTTACAATGATGAACACTTAGAATATTTCCCAACACACAAATTTTCACAGCAAAGGAGTCTGCATAGACAATGGCAGGATTATCGCTTCAGCACATCTGGAAGAAGTATCCGAACGGTTACGAGGCAGTCAAGGACTTCAACCTCGAGATAGGCGACAAGGAATTTATTATCTTTGTCGGCCCTTCCGGCTGCGGAAAGTCAACAACCCTCCGCATGATCGCAGGCCTCGAGGACATCTCCTCCGGCACGCTCAAGATAGGTGATAGGGTAGTCAACGACGTAGAGTCCAAAGACAGGGATATTGCGATGGTGTTCCAGAACTACGCGCTCTATCCTCACATGACGGTGTACGACAACATGGCGTTTGCCCTCATGCTCAAGAAGACCCCGAAGGACGAGATCGACAAGGCAGTACGCGAGGCAGCCCGCATTCTCGAACTGGAGAAAGTGTTAGACCGCCGTCCTTCCCAGCTCTCCGGAGGCCAGAGGCAGCGTGTAGCAATGGGACGCGCAATAGTCAGGAACCCCCAAGTGTTCCTCATGGACGAGCCGTTGAGCAACCTCGACGCAAAGCTCCGCGTTCAGATGCGTGCAGAGATAGCCAAGCTCCACGACAGACTCGGCGCAACCATCATCTACGTAACCCACGACCAGACGGAGGCAATGACTCTCGGAACTCGCATCGTCGTCATGAAGGACGGTATCGTTCAGCAGGTAGCCAGCCCCACCGAACTCTATAACAAGCCCAACAACATTTTCGTTGCGGGATTCATAGGCTCGCCTCAGATGAACTTCATCGACGCAAAATTTGACGGCTCGACGCTCGAGGCAGGGGGCGTGAAGTTCGAGATACCCGCAGAGAAAGCAGCCGTGCTCAAGGAGAAGGGCTACGAGGGCAAGTCCGTAGTGATGGGCGTGCGTCCCGAGAATGTCTACGATGCCAAAGAGGAAGCACTCTGCAAGCTCACCGCGCCGTTCGAGTCGAAGATTACGGTGTTCGAGCTGCTGGGTTCAGAAGTTCAGCTCTACTTCGACTTCGCAGGAGCTTCAATGTCCGCAAAGGTAGGCCAGACCAGCAAGGCAGCAGTAGGCGACACGGTCAGCTTCGCGTTCGACGTTGACAAGATTCACGTGTTCGACAAAGAGACCGAACAGGCAATCATCCATTAGGAGGCCGTGAATATGAGACGTTTAGCATCAGCATTAGTGCTTGTGCTGTGCCTGACAGGTATAGCATTATCAGCACCGATAGAGATTGAGTTAGTGCACTACAAGCAGGAGGCTTACGAGATATTCAAGCAGCTCGAGGACAAGTTCAACGCTTCCCACACGGATATACACGTGCGCTTCCTGTCTCCTGCAGACGCAATCACAATCATGAAGACGAGATTTATCCGCGAGAATTACCCTGACATTATCGGGATCGGCGGAGATATGGACTTCTCGAACTTTCAGGACGCAGGACTCCTTGCCGATGTGTCAGATTATCCCGGACTCTCAAAGATTAAGCCCGCATACATCGACATCATCAACGGCCTGAAGTTTCTTCCCGAGCCCGGAACTTACGGAGTGCCCTTCATGGCGAACGCTGCAGGCATCCTCTACAACCGCGACATGTTCAACGAGCACGGCTGGAAGATTCCCGATTCTTGGCCGGAGTTCATCAAGCTCTGCGACGACATACAGGCAGCAGGAATCCGTCCGCTGTACTTCGGCTACAGGGACACATGGACGACCCTTGCCCCGTGGAACGCGCTCGCAGTAGGCATAGCTCCCGCCGATGTCTGCCAGAACGTCAACGCAGGAAAGACGACATTCACGAAGGAGTACAAGGAAGTAGCCGAGAAGATTTACGCGCTCCTGAAGTACGGTGAGGAAGGCCCGTTTGCATACAGCTACAACGACGCGTGCACGGCTTTCGCGAGAGGCGAGTCGGCAATGTACACCATCGGCAGCTATGCAGTCCCGCAGATACGCTCAGTGAATCCCACGATGAACATTGACTCGTTCGTGTTTCCAGCGAGGGATGAGCCGGGGACTCAGACTCTCAACAGCGGAGTCGACCTCATGTTCTGCGTCCTCGAGGAGTGCCCCAACAAGGAAGCTGCCTACAAAGTTATAGACTTCTTGCTCGAGCCGGAGAACATCCAGATGTACGTCGATGCACAGAACGGCGTACCCTGCGTAAAGGGAGAGTTCAAGCTCGCACCGATGCTTGACGGCATGAAGCACTACATTGATGCGGGGAGAATGGCGGACTACCACGACCATCATTACCCATCAGAGATGTCGGTAAGCGCAATCATTCAGACGTTCCTGATTAACGGCAATGTTGACGAGTTTCTGGCCAAGTTCGACAAGGACTGGATACGCTACAACAGAGACCTTATCAGCAAGGTTCAGAAGTACAACGCTACACACTAGGAAGGAGGATATTTGCTAATGAAGAGTCAGAACGAGAGAGCACGCACATTTTTCTTGATTGCAGCTCCGATACTGTTATTGTTCTTCGCCTTCAACACACTGCCCCTCATCAAGGGCTTCATCTACAGCTTCACGAACTTCAGGGGCTACGGCACAAAATATGACTGGGTAGGCTGGCGCAACTATATCGACCTGTTCACAGATTCACGCGTCGGAAATTCCTACTGGTTCACGTTCAAGCTGGCACTTGTGGCTACGATACTCATTAACATTCTGAGCCTGATTATGGCTCTGGCACTCAACGCAAAGATTAGGTTCAAGAGTTTCCTTCGCGGAATGTACTTTGTCCCGAACATTCTCGGTGCGCTGGTTGTAGGCTACATCTTCAGCTACATATTCACGTATATTCTGCCGGCCATAACTCACACGGCAAGTATGCTCGCCAGCCGGACTTGGGCATGGGTCGCAATCGTTATCGTGTGTGCGTGGCAGTCTATCGCAATGAACACGCTGATCTACATCTCGGGACTCCAGACAGTGCCCGAAGACGTATACGAGGCAGCATCTCTTGACGGCGCGACGGGCTGGAACAGATTCAGGTATATCACGTTCCCGCTGATTATGCCGTTCTTCACGATAAACATGGTGCTGTGCATGAAGAATAACCTGATGGTGTTTGACCAGATTATGGCATTGACTAAGGGAGGCCCTGCACAGAGCACGGAGTCAATATCCTTCCTCATCTACAATAACGGCATGAGCGGAGGACAGTTCGGCTTCCAGAGCGCAAACGCAGTGATATTCTTCATCGTGATAGTGATAATCTCAGTGCTGCAGCTCAAGTATCTCAACAAGAAGGAGGAGCAGTTATAATCATGGCTAATCAGGAAATCAAGGCCACTGAACGCTTCAACTGGCCCGTAACAATATTATTACTACTCGGACTGTTCACGGTTCTCTTCCCGCTGTACATGACGGTGATTATTGCCTTCAAGCAGCCCAGCGAAATGACTAACAGCGTGATGGGGCTTCTCTCGTTCCCGAAGTCGTGGAGCCTCGACAACTTCCGCGAGGCAATGAGGGTAACGGACTTCTGGCGTTCACTGTTCAACAGCTTCTTAATCACGGGTATCACAATGGTAGTATCAATCATCATTCACTCACTGATGGGCTATGCAGTGGCACGCAACATGAACACGAGCAAATTCTACAGGTTCAGCTACTTCTACATCGTCAGCGGAATGTTCGTGCCGTTCGCGATTCTGATGATGCCTCTAGTCAAGCAGACAGCACAGCTCCACATCGATAACATGTTCGGAGTAATCATCCTTTATGTGGTGTTCTACATGCCCATGAACGTACTGCTTTACGCGGGATACCTGAAGAATATTCCGATAGCACTTGAGGAGGCAGCGCATGTTGACGGAGCTTCGACGTGGACGACGTACTGGAAGATAATCTTTCCGCTGATGTGGCCGATGCATGCAACCGTAGCAGTCCTTACGGCACTGGGCACATGGAACGACGTAATGACTCCGCTCGTCATCATGTCCGGCTCGGGAATGACTACGCTTCCGCTGGCACAGTTGACGTTCCAGACGCAGTTCGGGACGAACTACAACCTTGCGTTTGCGTCGTACCTGCTTGCACTCTTGCCGATGCTGATATTCTACCTAGTGGCGCAGAAGCAGATAATCAACGGCGTAATCAATGGAGCGGTGAAATAATTTGTCAATAACCTACGACAAGAGCAGTGGAATTTTCACGCTCTCAACAAACAACACGACGTACCAGATGCAGGCGGATAGCTACGGCTATCTGCTTCATCTTTATTACGGCAGGAAGACTCGGGGCTTCGCTGACTGGGAGCTTACGTTCATAGACAGGGGATTTTCAGGCTGTCCCTATGATGCCGGGCACAACAGAGGGTATTCGCTTGATGCACTGCCTCAAGAGTTCCCGGTTCAGGGCACAGGAGACTACAGGACACCGCTATTAATTCTCAGAGATTCTGAGGGAACATACGGAGCAGACCTGCATTATTCGGGCTATGAGATTCACGAAGGCAAATACTCACTGCCCGGCCTTCCTGCTGTCTACGCAAATGACGGCGAGGAAGCCCAGACTCTCATAATCACCCTCAAGAATGACAGGCTCAATCTCAGTGTGAAGCTCCTCTACGGAGTCCTCCCCGAGAAGGACGTAATCACCCGAAGCGTAATCGTCCGCAACGACGGCCAAGACAAGATTACGATTCTGAGATTGGGGACGGCATGTCTGGACTTCACGCACGGAAAATTTGACCTCATCACGTTTCACGGAAGGCACACTCTCGAGCGGCAGTTCGACCGTCAGAGCATGACTCACGGGACGTTCTCTGTCTCGAGCCGAAGGGGCATGTCCTCGCACCAGTACAACCCGTTCGTGATTCTCGCTGACCATGACACTGCGGAGACTCACGGCAGATGCTGGGGTATGCAGTTCGTCTACAGCGGAGGCTTTGAGGCAACGGCGGAACTCGAGCAGTTCGACCAGACCAGACTCACGATGGGACTCGCTCAGGAGAAGTTCGCGTACCCATTGAAGACAGGAGAAGAGATTTGCGGGCCGGAAGTCATTATGTCGTTCAGCAGCGAGGGACTCGAAAAGCTCACTCACAATTACCACCGCATCATCAGGGAGAACGTCTGCAGAGGGAAGTACAAGACTGCACAGAGGCCGATAGTCCTTAACACGTGGGAAGCTCTCTACATGAACTTTGACGGCAAGAAGATTCTAGAGGTAGCTGAATGTGCAAAGAGTTTAGGCGTAGATATGCTCGTCCTTGATGACGGGTGGTTCATGAACAGGAACGACGACAACCGCGCGCTCGGAGACTGGCAGGCTGATGAGGCAAAGCTAGGCTGCACATTAGGTGAACTCGTGAAGCAGGTGAACTCTCTCGGCCTGAAGTTCGGACTCTGGGTTGAGCCTGAGATGATAAGCGAGGACAGCGAATTATTCCGCAGACATCCTGATTGGGCAATGGTTATCCCTCATGAGAAACCTGTACTTGGCCGGAATCAGTTATTGCTCGATATGTCGCGCCGTGAAGTCAGGGAATATCTCTACGCGTGCTTGTCAGACATACTCTCATCAAGCAATACTGAATATCTCAAGTGGGATTTTAACCGGTCAATAGCTTCTGTCTACTCACACACTGCAGACAATCAGGGAAAAGTTCTCTACGATTACGTGCTCGGCCTCTATGAAGTTCTCGAACGCATCAACGTGAGTTACCCTGACGTTCTGATTGAGGGCTGCGCAGGAGGAGGAGGACGCTTTGACGCTGGCATGATGTATTACACTCCGCAGATCTGGTGTTCCGACAACACTGACGCTCTCGACAGGATGAGCATTCACTACGGGACGAGCTTCGGGTATCCTGCCGGCGTTCTTGCTGCTCATGTCTCGACGTGCCCAAATCACCAGACAGGCAGAATCACTCCCATGAAGACGCGCTACACAGTCTCGAGCTACGGAGCTTTCGGGTACGAGCTTAACCCTCTGAAGCTGACTGATGAGGAACGGCAGGAGATAGCCTCGCAGATTGAGCAGTACAGGAAGGACAGAGAGTTAATCACTGAGGGACTCTATTACCGCATCAACAATCCCGGAGATCCTTATGTTGCGTGGGAATTTGTCTCGCCTGACGGAAGCAAGGCTCTCGTGAACGCCGTAATCCCCACGAATCATGGGAACATGCCCGAGATATACATAACGCCGAGAGGACTCACGCCGGGTGCGTTATACCGGGACATTCTCACGGGCAAAGTCTACCCGTCTGATGCGCTGATGGATTCAGGTTATCCGCTTCCATTGCCCAAAGGAGACTATGAGGCCAGCACTCTGAGGCTTGAGAGAGTATGAGCATTCAGGATTACGAGAAAGCAAGAAAACTCGGCCTTCAGGTTTACCGCCACGAGGTCAACAGAGGACATTACCCCTATCTTCCTGCGCTTGATTACATGTTAAGCGACAGAGATACCCTCAAGACTGAAGATATAGGCGTGTGCGAGATACCGATTTACCTAATCTGCGGAACGCTCACAGAGGGAAGGCAGAAGGCTTTTGCGAAAAACTACATGCCACTTCTCGATGAGGACTCGGAGTTTGCCATGAAGTGGGTGAACTTGCTCGCCTATCAGGAACGCGAGGGCATAACTGACGCGGTGAAAGCTCACGAGTTCATGGGGAGGTTCTACATTGAGGAGGGCAACAAGAGAGTATCTGTCTTGAAGTATCTCGGTCAGCCGGATATTCTCGCCGACGTTACGCGCATTCTTCCTCCTGAAAACAGCAACGCCAAAGAGTCCAGAATCTACCGTGAGTTCATGAAGTTCTTCGGGTGCACGGGGATTTACGGAATCTACTTCTCAGGTGAAGGTGTGTACGCGAAACTTGCGGACATGTGCGGAATGACCTTGACTGAAAAATGGAGTGATGATGCTGTTCTTGCTCTCAAGTCGGAGTTCTTCACGTTCTCGAGGCTTTACGCTGAACACTGCGCAGGGACTACAGCCCTGATGTACGGTGATGCGTTCATGATTTACGCGGAGAAGTTCACGCCGGAGAGTCTGCTTGAGGATTCAGATGATGAGATTCGGGCAATGCTCGGCACGATATGGCCGGGGCACACGAGCCTTCTTGAGCGTCTGAAGAAATTTTGCGGGCTGTCGTGAAAAGTGAAGATTCTTGCTGTCAGTGATGAAGAAAGTGATGCTCTCTGGAGCGGAAGAGTCAGGGAGATAGCAGGCAATGTTGATGTGATAGTGTCATGCGGGGACTTGAGGAATGAATATCTGGAGTTCCTGCTGACTATGATTAATGCTCCCCTTCTGTACGTGTTCGGGAATCATGACGTTCACGGTGCAGAGGGGGGCATCTGCATTGACGGGAGAGTGATTGAGCTTGACGGAGTGCGCTTCTTGGGACTCGGGGGGAGTATGCGCTACAGGCAGGGAGTGAACATGTACAGCGAGGACGAGATGCGATGGCGTTATTGGCGGGTGCTGCCGGGAGTGTGGCTGAAGGGAGGAGTTGATGTTCTGGTTACACATGCTCCGGCTTTAGGATGGGGAGATTTGGACGACAGAGCGCACAGAGGATTCGGAGTCTTCAACACGATACTTGCGAGGCACAGGCCAAGATTCATGCTTCACGGGCATATTCATACAGCTTACGGAAGATTCAGGAAGGAGCATATCCATGATTCAGGGACAAGAATCATGAACGTGTGCGGCTGCAGGATTATAGACATTAACTCAAATGGTAAAATTTAGGCTATCCATAATTTTCACAGGAGGTATTAATAAATGAGAAAGATTTTTTGTGCTATGGTGCTGGTGTGCTTCATGCTATCCAGTGCTTGGGCTGCCGTCAGCATTAACACGGCTTCTTTCCCTGATAACGTCTTCAGGGATTATGTCAGTCAGAATTTCGACACTGACAGAAACGGCACACTCAGTGATGCAGAAATCGCAGCTATCGAGTACATAGAAGTGCGAGAAAGAGGCATATCATCACTTCGCGGCATTGAGAACTTCACAGCACTCAGAGACATTGATTGTTCACGCAACAACATTACGGAACTTGACCTCTCGAATAACACGCTGCTTGAGTATTTGGGCTGCGAGAATAATGCTCTTACGGCTCTTGATGTGTCTCACAATCCATTACTGAGGATTATTAACCTGAACAATTTAATCGATGAGGATAATTACAGTGATGATGGTTCTCACGGTTTCTCTGACAATTACAGCCGCAACAACCTTTCTGTTTTGGACGTGAGCAATAACCCCGAACTCGAGGAGCTATTTATTGACGGAAGTTCTGTGTCGGTGCTGGACTTAAGCAATAACACAAAGTTACGAATGCTTCATTGCATAAACGATAACCTTTCTGTGCTTGATGTTAGCAATTGCCCGAATCTTGAGAGTCTGCTTCCGTGTGATAATAACCTAACTGTTTTAGATGTTAGCAACAATATAGCTCTCGTCAGCCTCGATGTTTCAGGTAATCCGCTTACGGCTATTAATGTACGCAGCAACCCTAACTTGATATTCCTGTGCTACAACAGAACTCATGTCAGGACTGCAGATGTCAGCAATAATCCCATGCTCGTTGACCTGCGATTCTGGAGCACTGACCTCGAGGCTCTCGACGTTCGGAACTGTCCCAACCTTCAGCTTCTTCACTGCCACGACAGCAAGATTACTTCTCTCACTCTGGGAAATCATCCCTACTTGAGGGAACTGCAATGCGGGTGGAATCAGATAACTGCTCTAGATGTCAGCAACGCACCGTCTCTAGCAGCACTGGGATGCCAGAGCAACCAGCTTACAACTCTTGACGTTAGCCGTAACACAGCTTTGCAGGAATTAAGCTGCAATGATAACCAGATTAACACGCTGGACGTTACAAGGTGCACGGAACTTAGAGAACTTAACTGCCAAAACAACCAGATTAACGCATTGGACGTTACAAGGTGCACGGAACTTAGAGAACTTAACTGCCAAAACAACCAGATTAACGCATTGGACGTTACAAGGTGCACGGAACTTAGGGTTCTTCGCTGCCAGAACAACCGGATTAACGAGCTGGATGTTACAAGATGCACATCACTGGAATATCTTTACTGCTATGCTAACAAGCTCACAGAACTTGACGTGAGGAATCTGACCTCACTTCTTGAGCTGAGCTGTTCACGCAACGATATAACAGAACTCGATGTGAGGAATCTTTCTGCCCTTACCTACCTAAGGTGCAACAATAACGAGCTTACAGGACTTGACGTTAGCAGAAATCCGCGCCTTACGTTCTTAGACTGCGGAGGAAACTATCATATCGGTGCTCTTGATTTCTCAAACAACAATGCACTTGAGACTCTCCGCTGCGCATGGACAAGAATCACCTCCCTCAATGTCCGAAACATGCCGTCTTTGAGGTCGCTCTACTGCAGGGGAAACTATCTTACTGAGCTTGACCTCTCAGGCAATCCCGCACTCGTTGAGCTGTGGTGTGCATTGAACTTCTTAACAGAGTTGGACCTCAGCAGAAACACTTCGCTAACCCTGCTCGACTGCTCGCTGAATCAGTTCACCGTTCTTGACCTAACAGCCAACACAGCACTCAATGCAGACGACACCATACTATACGGCCAGACAATTAGGAGGCTCGAACCTGCCCACGACCCGGATAACACCGATTATCCTTACTCTCTCAGCTTCAGCGAATACATGCCGCAAGCTAACCTTTCACGCATCAATGCTTCAAGCGTTAAGGCTTTCGATAATGACGGCAGGGAAATTACTTCGTCGTATTCGGCTGGTGTCATCAGGTTAGCAGCGTACCCCGAGAAAATCAGGTACACCTACGATACCGGCTACTCAGGAAGGACAATGAACGTAACCATCTCTCAGGTTAGGGAAGTTACAGAGATTATCAGTATTAACAATCATGTATACCGCCTGTTCGAGCTGCCGATGACTTGGCCGGACGCAAGAGATTACTGCGAATCTTTGGGCGGACACTTGGCGACAATTACAGACAGCGCAGAGTATGAGAACATCGCCGAAATGCTCGCCGAACTCTACATTGCAAATGCTCCTTCATCAGCAGACTATGACTACGTATCATGGGTCGGCGCAGAAAACTCAACCGGCCAATGGAGATGGATAACCGGCGAAGAGTTCAGCCCTGACATCATAGGAATGATCTCCTATAACAACGGCGACTACCTAGAGTTTCAGGAGACTGGAGATTTTCTGTCATACCCAAGCTCTGACATATCATACTTCTTGTGTGAGTGGGACAGATCATCTGCGGACTTTGCCCCTGAAGCACCGGAGTACGAGGCTTACATCAAGAGTCCTGATTCATACTTTGCAGGTGTGGAGTTTTACGGCTCAATACCTGACCCGCTCGACCTCTCGCACCTCGCAGACAACCCAGTAAACGCATCAGGCTTCATGGCTGCAGCAACTCTCCCCGCAAACTACAGCTCGAAAACTTCAGGCCTTCTCCCAGATGTCAGGAATCAGGGCAGCTACGGAACTTGCTGGACCTTCTCGTCGCTTGGGGTTCTCGAGACGAGCTATAACGTCCAAGCTAACAGCCTCACAGCTCCCGACCTATCCGAACTTTATCAGGCATGGTTTGCGTTCAGAGACCCCAGAGAGGGCTACTCGTTCACGCTCTTTGACAGAAACAGTGAAATTCTCAGTCAGGGCGGAAATAACTCTATGGCTATCGCGTTCATGTCCAGAGCCGGAACTGTCTTAGAGTCTGCATTGCCATACACTCAGGCGGCAAACGTTTCGAGTCTCACAGAAGGCAGGACTCCAGATAACTACGCGCATTCACTGAGACTCAGGGAAGCCTACAGGATAGGCAGCGTAACAGAAGCCAACAGGGACGAGATCAAGAGACTCATCATGACGCACGGAGCTGTAGCAGTGTCCTATCATCACGACAAATCCGGTGTATCGCAGAGTTCGTACTATTTCTCATCACAGAGGGGCTACGGCCATGCTGTGGCACTTGTGGGCTGGGATGACGATTACACAGGCAATAACTTCATCTCAAAAGGTGCTTGGCTCGCAAAAAATTCATGGGGCACTAACTGGGGAGACGGCGGCTATTTCTGGATCTCTTACTCTCAGACTATAGGCGACTGTGCGGTCTATGTAGCTGACACATCAAGCAGCGAGCTTACATGCAGAGGCTATGACGTTCTGACCAACGCAGGCAGGATAAATTACCATTGGTCGGCCAACATCTTCCGCGCAGAAGGCAAAGAAGCAATCAGGGAAGTAGCATTCCATACAGCAGACAACAACTCTCCGTATGAGATATACATTAATGTTCTTAGCAAAGATTTCTACCCTGCCAACCCCGGCATTCCGGGAATAGCATTACTCTCTGGAACTATGCCGTATGCGGGCTATCACACTGTGAGCCTGAACAGTCCCGTAGAACTTGAGGACGGAGAATACTACGCAGTGATTGTGAAGCTGGGGAGCGCGTCAACGTATGAGTATGTAACAGCAGTTGAGGACACAGGAACATTCAGTGCTGCGAGCGTCAATGCAGGAGAGAGCTATTTTGCGAGAGACGAGAGCGTGCCCACGCTGTCAGACTGGAAGGACGGCAAGACGATCACGGACACCGGGACAGGCAGACCATGCAATGCGTGCATCAAGGCCTTCACGGTTGACGCATCATCACCTGAACCCGAACCCGAGCCAACCCCAGAACCGCAGAACGATTCAGGCGGCGGCGGAGGAAGCGGAGGATGTTCGTCTTCATCACTCCCTGCGTGTGTATCAATGCTAGTGCTGGCGTTTGCTGTCTCAAGGAAGAAGTAATAATTGATGGATAACCTCCTCCGGCAAAATTCACCGGGGGAGATTTTTTGCTCATGAGTTCAGGAAGTCTATTGCGCATCCGGCCAAGTACTCAATGCCATACTTGAAGCATTCTTCATCAGGACAGAACCTCGTATTGTGGAGCATCGCCATATCCTCAGCCTTCACGTTTTCAGGACGGCAGCCGAGCCACGCCATCATTGCAGGCCGCTCGCGCGCAAAGAACGCAAAGTCCTCCGCAGTAAGATCCGGCGTGTCAGCAAGAATCAGTGCGTCATCGCCGAGCCTCTTCCTCACTGCCTCACTCGCACACGCAACGACTCCCGCATCATTCACGAGGGGAGGATACCCCTTCACGTACTTCACTTCACACGACGCGCCCAAACCTTCAGCTATTCCCTTCGCAGTCCTCGTAATCAGCTCCGGCATTCTCTCCTGAACGTCAGGGTTAAGAGTCCTCACAGTGCCCTCAAGCTCCACGCACTCAGGAATAACGTTGTAGCGATTTCCACCGTGAATAGTCCCAATCGTCAGCACAGCGGAATCCAGAGGAGACACCGAGCGCGAGATTATAGACTGCAGCCCCGTAATCACATGTGCAGCAGCTACTATTGCGTCAATCCCCTGATCCGGACGCGAGCCGTGAGCACTTCTGCCCTTCACTGTGAGAAATACTCTGTCCGACGCAGCCATCAATGACCCTGCACGAGTAACTATTTTGCCTGTTGGGTAGCCTGGCCAGACGTGTAGAGCAAACAGAGCATCAACATGCGGATTCTCGAGTACGCCGTCCCGAATCATGCCCGGTGCTCCTCCTGTAGGGTTGAGTTCCTCTGCGGGCTGAAAGATGAACTTGACGTTTCCGGTGAGAGAATTGCGCATTTCGGCCAAGACGCACGCAGTCCCGAGAAGCATTGCGGTGTGCGAGTCGTGTCCGCAGGCATGCATCACTCCGGGATTCTGAGAAGCGAACGGGAGGCCTGTAGCTTCTGTGAGAGGGAGAGCGTCCATGTCCGCACGGAGTCCGACAGTCCGGCCCTCACTCTTTCCGCGCAGGAGTCCGGCGACTCCGAAACCCCCGACGTTCCTCGTAACCTCGAGGCCTAAACCTTCAAGCACATCTGCAACAAGTGAGGCGGTGCGTTCCTCATGCTGCGAGAGTTCAGGGTGCGCGTGAATATCCCTCCTCCACGCTATCACCTTCTCCATAAATTTATCTGCATACATTCTTTATCAATCCTCCTTGTTGTAGAAAACTTCACGGCTTATTGTCTCATCAAATCCTCCGATTGTCTGCGTCTCATTCTTCAGCAGCCCGGTATACTCAAGGCTAGCATCCTCGTAACGCTTGAACTTGTAGATCGCGTCGTTAATCAATTCCGCGTTGAACAGGCCAAGATTACACATCCGCTCAAAATCTGCAATCGTTAAGCCCGTTACCTTCCTGAACAGTCCGGGAGCTATCTGCGTAATCACATCGTATAATGTCTTCTCCCTGTCGTCAGTCAGGTACATGAACGCAGGGACTCTCGTGATGAACTTCAACAGCTTCTCCTGAATCTCCTTGCGAAGTTTACGGTTAGCCTTCTCCTCCGCAGAAATCTCCTCACGGTGTGAAGTCTTGCCGTCTCCCTTCAGCTTGTTGATGTGTTCCGTCCGGGTAATTATCGTCTCAATGTCCTTGTTGAGATTCCTGAATGCCGTAATGTTCATCACTGCCTTCATCGTCTCCGGGTCATTCATCAGCCGCGAAAGAGTCTCGTTGTCCACATTCACCAGCAATGCAGACTCCCAACGCCGGGCCAAAAGCACCGCACTCGTTCCGGCAAGAGTCATATCAAGCACATCACTGGCATCAAACTTCTTCATTGTCGCTCCGTCAAACGCAAGCACAGGCAGAAAGTTCATGAACTCCTCTATCTTCTTCTCCGGGTCAGTCTCGTGAATGTTCAGCCTGCAAGAATAATCCGCTACCTGCTTCAATGCTCGCTCTAACGCAAAATCAAAGATGTAGCACTCCGGCTTCAGGATAACCTGCCCGCCGTCCTCATCCTCCGCTGTCCATGCTGACTGTACACGAAATGCAGCCTGAAAATATGTCTCAGGACTCTTCAGGTTACGCAGCATAAATATTCCCGACCATTGCGGAACTGTTACGCCAGTCGTCAGCTTCCCGCATGAGAGAGTGATTGTCCTCGTGTTCAGAGGGTCATCACCTATAGCCTCACGCACAGGAGGCAGGGCATCTATCCCGTTCCCGCACTCATTGCCCGCACAAAGAATTATCCTGTAGTCCCTGAAGAATGCATCACTCCTCAGAAGCTCACTCATCGCACGGCAAGCCCCGACATTCGGCAAAAACCACAGCGTATGATTCAGCGACCGCAGTAATCTCGAATCCGTGTAAGGCATCGGAGGCCGGTTCTCTTTGCCGAGCTTCAAACTCTCATGCTCAAACGGCAGATACGCCCCACGAATCAGCAGCAGCCATTTCCTTACCTCGTCCTCGTGAATAAACCTGCCTTTATC
>JAFSUD010000096.1 GCA_017445405.1 Synergistaceae bacterium | reverse complement strand
TTTGCTCCGCCCTCTGCTGACGAGCGAACCTGCCGGTCGTAATCCGTCAATGCCACCATGCAGTTCACGGCTATGATGCCTTCCGGGCCTGCTATCTTCTTGGCCTGAGCTATGGCCTCTTTGATGACTACCTCGTTTGCGTCAAAGTAGTTGTGCTTGTCGAGCTGGAACAACGGCGAATCATGAGCTATCCCGACGCTGGCAATCGTCCCTATAGCTCCGCACTTAGCAACATGCCCCGCTAGGTTAGGCCCGGATATGTCTACTCCCATTCCTCCCTGAATGAGGGGGTAACGAGGCTGGTATTTCCCTATTCGTAATACTGGTATCTCTTCCTTCAACTGATACATACACTCCTTCTGTTATGGGATTATGGATTTGTTGAAGTATATCATGCAAAATCTTAAACCAGATAAGTTATTGGGCTTGTTATGCAGCGGGTAAAGTTATCGTGAAACAGCTCCCTTTTCCCTTCTCGCTCTCAACTCTGATTTCTCCTCCGTGTGCCTCAACTGATGCCTTCACGATCGCAAGTCCTACTCCGCTCCCTCCAGTAACGCGTGCCCTCGACTCGTCTGCCCTGTAGAACCTCTCAAAGATGTTCGGCAGGTCTTTATCCGCAATGCCTATACCGGTATCACTCACACTGATAACTGCATTCTTGCCTTCACGGCAGAGTTTCACCTCGACTCTTCCTCCCTCGTCAGTGTAGCGCAGTGCATTGCTCAGAAGGTTATCTATCACGTGTCTGAAGTTATCTCCGTCTATCTCGCAAACGCACCCGGACTCGAGGCTGGCTGTGAGAGTTATTCCCGACTTCGCGAACACAGGCCTGAAACTTTCTGCTACGGGCATCAGGAACTCCCGCATGTCCGTGCTCTCTGTGTGCAGGGTAATCACTTCGCCTTCAAGACGGGTAAGCGAGTCTATGTTGCCGATGAGGTCGGCGAGTCTCTGCATCTCGCTCACGCACAGAGTCAGCCTCTCGGGAGTCGGCTCGAGTATTCCATCAGCGATCGCCTCGAGCTGAGTCCTGGTAACCGTGAGGGGAGTCCGGAGTTCGTGGGCTACATCAACCATGAGCCTGCGACGGAGCTTCTCCTGAGCTGCGAGGGATCTTCCCAAATCCTCAACGCCTTTAGTGAGTGCATCGAGTTCACGGATTCCCACAGCACTTGCAGACTCTTCGGAGGCATATTCCCCGCGTGAGATGCTCTTTGTTCTCTCAATCGCCCTTATGACCGGACGGCTGAGTCTCCCTGACACGAAATAGCCGAGTCCGCAGGCAGCAGCAATCATGATTAATGCGCCGTATAGTGTGTAGCGCGTGAGGTACGTGATGAATGACACCTCATAGCGTCCTGAAGGAAGACGACGCTCGATCTCGAGTCTGCCGATGCGTCCGTCCCGGCCAAGTTTCAGGGTAATATGCTCGGACTCCGAGTTGTCAGACTCCGGAGCAGGAGGGGTATTGCTGGTGTTACTGCGTCCTCTGTGAGGCATCTGCTGCATAGGCCGTAACGTGAAGACCTCGTTATTGCTGCCGTCAATCAGCGAGATAATCATTCCTGCCCATTGCGGAGCAGGACGCAGAATATCCATCACACGCCTGCGCTTCCAGACTCCGCCCTCCTCGCTGTAGAGTGCCGCAAGAGACTCGCCCAAGTTCTCAATGTCCGCCTGCCGTCTCTGAACCTGATACGTCCTGAAAGTGTTTACGCTGAACCATGCACTTAATGCGGGCACAACTATTCCGGAAAGCACAGCCAGCAGAACATACAGCAGGAGAAAGTGTGAACGCAGGGATCTATTTCTCATCGTCGAACCTGTAGCCGAAACCGTATATCGTCTTTATCCAGCCGTTTTCGTGGCTTGGCTCGGCTAATTTCTTTCGGAGGTTCTTAATGTACGTGTCAATAGTCCTGTCGAAGCCGTCGTAATCATCTCCGAGTGCAGAACGTATTATCTCTTCCCTGCTCCATGTGCGGATAGGCCTTGAGGCGAGGGTCGAGAAGATGAGAAACTCACTCTTCGTTACAGGAATGGGTATGCCGTCCTTGCGGAGTTCGACTCGTTCGGGGTCAATCTCTATCCTTCCTCCGGCACAGAGTCCCGAAGCTATGTTGTCCCGCGATTCACGAGGCCTGAGCTGTGCACGGATGCGGGCCATCAGGACTCGGGGGCTGAAGGGCTTTGCGACGTAATCGTTTGCTCCTAAGTCGAGGCCTTCAACAACATCTGATTCGCTGGACTTGGCCGTCAGCATGATGATAGGCACTGAGGACTTCTCCCGGATTCTTCTGCAGACTTCTTCACCGCTGAGTTTGGGGAGCATGAGGTCTAGAATGACCATGTCAATATCATCATGTTCGAATATCTCCAGAGCCTTCATGCCGTCGGGAGCGTAGACAGTCTCGTAGCCTTCACGTTTGGCGTAAGCTGTGAGGACTTCAGCTATAGGTGCTTCATCCTCAACAATCAACAACTTCATGAATAAATATCCTCCTTCACAAAAATCACATTTTCATTTCACAACTGGTTCACATTCTAGGACTATTCTATCAGCGTTGAAGCAAGGAGGTCGAACGAAATGAAGAGAACAAGGAAGTACATAGCAGCATTAGCAGTTTTGGCAGCAGGAAGCGTGTTTTACGGGAGCGTTCCGGCACACGCAAAGGGAATAGAACTTGACAAAGTAGAAGTAGTCTTTAAGCGAAACGAGACTGAGGCAAGAGGACATATGCCGCCTCCTCCAGACTACGGACCGGGAAGACACATGCCCCCGCCTCCGGAGTACGGGCCGAGAGGACACGTTCCGCCCCCGCCGGATTACGGGCCGAGAGGACACATGCCGCCTCCTCAGCCGAGACCGGGAGACAGAAGAGGATTTGCGCCTGAGCCGGGAGGACACATGCCGCCTCCTCCGCACGAGCCGAGAGGACATATGCCGCCCCCTCCGCCCCGCTGGTAAAGACAGACAGATTACAGAAAGGAGAAATGATGAAGATGAAGAATAAAGTATTAGCAGGATTAGCAGTAGCAGGAGTGTTAGCAGTTTCCGGAGCAGCATTTGCCGGAGTGAACGGAGAAGTTAAGGCAGCAGCAGCGAACCGTGCGAAGCTCCTTCCGAAGCTCGAGCAGAACAGCAGACCCGAGCCTCCGAGAACAGCGCAAGTTCCCAACCAGAGGCCGCCGGAGATGAATCAGAATAACCGCCCTCCGATGCCGCCAGCGAGCAGGGATAACAGAATGCCGCCTCCTCCGGGTACGCGTTCACCGGACAGGAGACCGCCGGACATGCAGGGAAACCGTCCTCCGATGCCGCCGATGAGCAGGGATAACAGAATGCCGCCTCCTCCGGGAGCACATTCGCCCGACAAGAGGCCGCCGGAGTTCAGGAAGTAAAAGCCAGTTAAGCGGCTGGTTCTGAAAAATGAATGCAGCCGTCCGCAATATAGATAGCAACATTAACGGAGGTAACAACCAATGAAGAAAGTATTAGCAGTAGCCGCAGTAATTGCAGTAGTGTGTGTAGCAGGATCAGCTTTAGCGCAGCCTCGTGCTCGCGAACAGGGACGCAGACTCCCTCCGCCTCCTCAGGCAGTGCAGGGACAGCCCGGACAGCCGGCACCTCAGGCAGGCAGCATGCCTAACCCTCGCATGAATCCTCAGTTTTCCGGTGAGCCGTGCTATTGCGGCAGGGGCAGAGGCAACGACAGAGGCGGGAATTTCGGCCCTCAGGGAATGCCCGGAGACTTTGGAGGACGCGGACGTAAAGGCGGATTCGGAAGGATGATGTTTGCTCCTGACATGCCCGAAGACATAAAGGCTAAAGCTGTTGAAGTCGCAAAATTACGCATCGACCTTGATGCAGCACTTTCACAGAAGCCCATCGACAAGGCAAAGGCTCTTGAAGTGTTCACGCAGATTCAGAAGGCAGAGCAGGAAATAGAGGCGTGGAAATTCGGGAAGCGTATAGAGCAGATAGAGGCCTTCAGGAAACAGCAGGAAATCAACCGCAATGTTCCTCCTGCACCAGCACCGAAGCCCGAAGAGAAACCAGAGACCGCAGAGTAACTTAACCGCATCATAACAATTCCCCCCAGTCATCAAAGGCTGAGGGGATTATTATTATCTGGCAATGGTGAAGGCCTTGATACATGCATTGCTGCCGATTGTTACTCCGTCAGTCCAGCTCCGTCCGTCCTTCGAAAAGTAACTTTCCCGTTCATTCACTTCTGCATTGTCAGAATATCTCGCTCTCTTCGTCTCGACAGGTATATACCCTCCAGACAGCTTAAGCACCACTGAGAAATACTCGCTCCCCTTGAGGCTCACCGTGTCAGGCAGAGTGATCGTGTAGTACCCTGCGAGCTTGACAGTTCCCGACGTGCTCGTAACCAGAGTCCCGGCAACCGGAGACGCAGGAATCTTATAGCCCAGCCTGTAGACGTAAAGCTCATAGCGCAGATTATTGCCCGGCGCGTAAAATGCTGCCTCGTTCAGGTTCTCTTTCTTGGTCTGCGTCCTGAAGATGTTTGCTCCCCATGAATAATGTACGTTGCTGCAGACTCCCAAGTCATCATAGCCGTAATGCCTCATTCTCGGATTGGCTCTCTCGACGACAAAGGCAGTTCCTCCCCAAGTGTGCTGGTCGTAGGACATCCAGAAATACCCGCCTTCGTTGCCGCGAATCGTCCCCCATGAGTTCTTGACGAGCCACGCTCCGTCCCGTGAAGGCTCGGGCGAGAAGTTGCTGCGAGGGAAATTGTCATCCCAGCCGATGAGCAGAACGTCGTGATCCGTCTCCTGTCCGTGCGAAGGGTTGTAGTACGTGAAGTGCTTGCTCTTCATGCGGTACTTGAGGGGATCGCTGTAGATGCTCACGTATATTGCTCCGTGCTCCATGATTAACTCTTTCTTGGCCGTGTCGCCGAGTATCTGGTTGCCCGCGAGGAAGTAAGCATCACGGAGACGCATCACTCTCTTGAAGGATTCAGGAGACTTCTTGTCGAGAGCTTTCTTCTCGGAGTCGGGCATGTTGGTATCGTAGCGCAGAGACTTTTCGTCAGCAGGGCCGGAGAGCCTCATCAGGAAAGCTGCTGCCCTGTAAGCACTGCCCTCGAGCCTTAGAGTCCCGGAGTTGTGAAGCGGAGTGAAGTTGCGCTTATTGTCAGGGTCTCTGTAGGAGTAGAACGCTAACTGCATCTCTGAGAGGTCGGGTTCTTTGCCGTCAGTGTTGAGCTTCTTTGTGAGGTAATTGCTCTCCATTGCTCCGAGTGCTGCAAATGCCCAGCATGGCCCGGGCACTCCCTGATTCTTGATGCCGGTAACTCTGCCGTAGTCCCGAAGGTCATAGCGTGATGGCAGTGCATGACCAGCACTCACACACAGCAGCGAAATTATGACTGCTAGTATTGCTTTCTTCATTAGATAATCTGCCTCCTGTAATGAAAATGTTCAGGCAAGATAATAATACAAATATTGCAAATTGGGGGAATAAAAATTAAAATCTACCCTTAACTATTCATGAAAGGACTTGAAGTATTCATCATGCCCACATTAAGCGACAGGGTAGGAACATTCACAGACTCCGTAATCCGCCGAATGACCCGCATCTGCAACAAGTACGGAGCAATCAACTTATCACAGGGATTCCCTAACTGGGAGCCTCCCGTAGAGATGACCGACTCCCTCGCCAAAGCTGCCCACACCGGCCCGCATCAGTACGCAATAACCTTCGGAGCAAAGAATTTCCGTGAAGCAATCTGCGCAAAACAGAGCAAGGCAATCGGACGCAGCATAGACCCCGAGACCGAGATAGTGATTACCTGCGGAAGCACTGAGGCAATGATGGCCGCAATGATGACCATCTGCAACCCCGGCGATAAAGTTATGGTGTTCTCCCCGTTCTACGAGAATTACGGCGCGGACTCCATACTCTCCGGCGCGTCTCCTATCTACATTCCGTTAGTGCCTCCTACGTATGACTACGACATAAAGTTAATCGAGGACGGCTTCAAGCAGGGAGCAAAGGCTATAGTTATCTGCAACCCCTCTAACCCCTGCGGAAAAGTCTTCACAGAGAAGGAATTAACAGAGATAGGCGCGCTCGCAGTGAAGTATGACGCGTTCATCATCACCGATGAAGTTTACGAGCACATAGTCTTTGACCCGTACAAGCATGTTTACGCATCAGGGCTTCCGGGACTCTTTGACCACGTCATCACCTGCAATTCACTCTCGAAGACTTACTCAATCACCGGCTGGCGTTTGGGCTACCTCATCGGGCCTGCATATGTCGTTGACGGAGCACGCAAAGTTCACGACTTCCTGACTGTCGGAGCTGCTGCACCGTTGCAGGAGGCTGCGGTTCACGCATTCGAGCTTCCGCCGGAGTACTACGACGCTCTGAAGGCCAAGTACACGGGACTGCGCAACAGATTCCTTGAGGGACTCGACGAGGCAGGACTCAAGCACAACATTCCGCAGGGTTCGTACTTCGTGATGGTCGACATAAGCGACTTCCTTGCGCTTGACCAGTTCAAGGGCTGGACGGACTTAGAGTTCTGCGAGTGGGTCATCAAGAACATCGGCGTTGCTGCAGTTCCGGGATCGAGCTTCTTCCGCGAGCCTATCAACAACCTGATCCGCTTCCACTTTGCGAGGACTCCTGACGTTCTGGAAGAGGCCATCAAGAGACTCCGCAAGATGGGCGATCTCCTGAAATAACTTGAGCATACTTGCAGCTATGAGCGGCGGCGTTGACAGCAGCGTTGCCGCATATTTGTGCACAATCAATCACAAGACATGCAGGGGAGCGACTATGCTTCTCTATCTGAATGAGGCGTTGGGCATCTCTTCACGTCATCCGTGCTGTTCGCGGGAAAATATCCTTGACGCTAAGGCAGTGTGCGACTTGCTGGGGATTGAGCACGAGGTCTTGAACTACATGCAGGACTTCGAGGACAAGGTGATAAAGAAGTTCGTGAACGTCTACGAGTCTGGAGGCACGCCTAATCCGTGCATTGACTGCAACAGGCACATGAAGTTTGATGCGATGCTGAGACATGCTGAGAGTTTGGGGCTTGAGAAGATTGCGACGGGGCATTACGCAAGGATAGAGAGGACACCTTCAGGAAGATATTTGCTGAGGAAAGCCATAGATTCATCCAGAGACCAGAGCTATGTTCTGTACACGCTGACACAGGAGCAGCTAGCTCACACGGAGTTTCCGCTTGGAGGCATGAAGAAGTCTGATGTCAGGGACTTGGCCGAGAGCAGGAGATTCATGAACGCACGCAAGCATGATTCACAGGATATATGCTTTGTGCCTGATGGGGACTACGGCGGATTTATCGAGGCATACACGGGCAAACGCTACCATTCAGGAAAATTCGTCGACACTTCGGGCCGGGTGCTTGGCACGCACAAGGGCATTATTCACTACACTGCAGGACAGAGAAGGGGTCTCGGAGTCGCGGGGAAATCTCGGCTGTATGTGTCAGAGATTGACGGTGCGAGCAACACGATAACCCTTGCGTCAGAAGACGAGGCCGGGCTGTATGCACGCGGTGTAGTCGTGAGGGACGTAAACATGATTGCGTTTGATGTGATGCCGGAGAACCTGAGAGTCTGCGTGAAGACGAGGTACAGGCAGAAGGAGATTGCTTGTGTGGTGAATCAGTCAGGCAGTGATGAGCTGGTGATAGAGTTTGCGGAGAGACAGAGAGTCCCTGCGGTCGGACAGGCAGCGGTGATCTATGGGGGAGAGTATGTGCTTGCGGGAGGGACTATTGCCTGGAGAATATGAGACAGTCAGGAAGATTAACGGCACAGCAGAAAGAATCACACGGAGCTTTGGGGATATTCGGCGGTAAGGCGCAGGTGCACGACGCTCTAGTGAGGATAGCTGCTGAATCAGTCATGAATAACCTGCAGGGGAAATATCCGCAGTTACCGTTCGGGCATCGGCAGGGTACAGGTAGAAGGGGATTGTTAGTGTGGCGAGTCAGTCAGGCAGTGATGAGCTGGTGATAGAGTTTTCGGAGAGACAGAGAGTCCCTGCGGTTGGACAGGCAGCGGTGATTTACGACGGGGAGTATGTGCTTGCGGGAGGGACTATTGCCGGGAGAATATGAGACAGTCAGGACGATTAACAGCACAGCAGAAAGAATCACACGGAGCTTTGGGGATATTCGGCGGTAAGGCGCAGGTGCACGACGCTCTAGTGAGGATAGCTGCTGAATCAGTCATGAATAACCTGCAGGGGAAATATCCGCAGTTATCGTTCGGGCATCGGCCAAGTATCAGCAAGGCAGAGATTAATGCTGTCCTGCAAGAAATAGATGCGTATTTAGGGCAGATGCTGTTTGTCAGCGATGCAAGCATAAAGCCCGACGGAGGTATTCTTGAAGTGAAGGATGACTGCGGAAACTGGAGGGTTATTCCTGTCTCAGAAGCTAAGTATCAGGGCAAAGACATAGAGAACATCAGGAAGGGAATACTTGTCGGAAAGAACAGCAATCAAGATTTGATGGTAGCCGGAAATGCGATAGAGCGTGCTCACAAGAACATAGCGGAGATAGCTAACTACATGCTTGCAGAATCACATTTCCCGTACGTACTCTTCCTAGAAGGCTCAAATTTCCTGACGCAGAGCATAACGCTTGACAGGCCGGACGGCAGAAGTGTAACCCTTGATTATGCTTCAGGCACTCTCAACAGGTTAGACAGGCTCACAGCAGCAAATTACGGAATGCCCCTGAACACTAACCTCTGCAGGAATAAATTCATCCCTCACTACGACAAGATGATAATGCTTCAGGCTGCCTCAATCTACACTCAGGGCAGCGGTGAACGCTGGAATGAACGCGAAATGTCTTCTGTTATGCTGGATATAGCAGAAACTTCATTAAAGGTATTAGGCAGCGATCTATTCTGCCAGCTAGCAGTGAGGTAACTTAATGGCAAGACGGGCAAATCACAGCCTCCTAGACCTCGCGAAACGCAACAAACGCGATGAGTTCTACACTCTCTACTCAGACATTGAGCGCGAATTACGGCACTACGAAGCACACTTTAGGAATAAGGTAGTTTTCTGCAACTGCGACGACCCGAGAAACAGCAATTTCTTCAAGTACTTCACGGATAATTTTTACAGGCTCGGCATCAGGAAAGTCATATGCTCATGCTACAGGAAGTACGATAACGATTTATTCAGCCCGTCAACTGAGCACGGCTTCTATTACGAATACACAGGCCGTGAGAATATTCACCCTGATGATGGAGAACTGATACGCTTTCACGGCGACGGAGATTTCAGGAGTGAAGAGAGTATTGCGCTCTTAAAGCTGGCTGACATTGTCGTAACCAATCCTCCCTTCTCGCTCTTCAGGGAGTACATCGCCCAGCTCATGGCTTACCGTAAGAAGTTCTTAATCATCAGCAGCATCAACGCAATCACGTACAAGGAAGTATTTACGCTCATTCAGGCAAATAGAGTCTGGTTAGGAGTGAACTTTGGCAGAGGAATATCGGGCTTCATTGTCCCTGAAGACTATGAACTTTACGGAACAGAAGCACGCATTGACGCATCAGGACGCAGGATAATATCACCGAATAACTGTTTATGGCTGACTAACATGGACAACTTCAGACGGCATGAGTTCATTAATCTCACCAAGCACTACACTGAGAGTAAATACCCTGCTTACGACAATTACCTAGGCATCAATGCAGACAGGACAGAAGATATACCCTGCGATTACTTCGGAGCTGTGGGAGTGCCTATAACTTTTCTGCACAAGTACAACCCTGAACAGTTCGAGATTCTAGGCTTCAGAAAGGGACTCGACGGCAGAGACTTATCAATCGGGGGCAGGTGTCCGTACTTCAGAATATTAATCCGGCGCAGAAAATACCCCTCCGGAACTTCAGAGGGGCATCAAGAACTTTCTAGCCTTCACCGAGCGGACGATACCAGCTCATCCAATCAACGATAAATTCTCCCTTGCTGTCCGTCCCGAACTGAAAGAATATCTCTTCGCCTGACGCGCTCGTCATACTCCAGCCTTCAGGCCCGTCAACGGCTTCATCGTCATCGTGCTCTTCTGAGGCTATATCATGCAAGTCATGGATAATGTCTTCAAGGATACTGCGGGCATCTTCAGACATTTCAAGATTCATGAGCTTTCCGACTTTATCGCCGACCTGAATACCTCCCACAGCATAGCCCTTCCCCGAAATCTCGGCTCGGGAGAGACTCCCCTCGTTGTACCACAGCTTCAGGCCGGGATACTCCAGAATTTCGTCTGAGTCTTCTCTGGCGGTCTTCGTTGGTCTGCCGAGCAGCTCCCGGGTCTTCTGTGGAGTTATGCCGAACGTCAGCCTCACTCCGGCGCACACTTCACCTACAGGATACTCTCCGTTGTTGTACCAGCCGTTCACGTATCTTGCGATGATGTACGCACTGCCTTCTTTCGTAGGATGGTCTATCTCGTACCACTTCTGCCCGTCAACGTAAACTTCGCCCAGCACAATAAACTGCGTCCCGACATCTGCACGGCCTATCACTTGCCCTTCTGTGCCGGGGTCTTCCCTGAGCCTTACTTTGTCGCCTGTGCATACCCCGAGTTCCGGATACTGCATTGCGCACGCAGAACCGCATAACGCCATTAACCACAATAACGCAATCACTTTCTTCATCTTCATCACCTGCTCCATTCTGTAGACATGCTGACTATCAGCCACGAATCTTTGCCCCGCCACTTGCTCGGAATCACGAACGCCGAAAACGTCCCCTTCCTCACTGACGGCCTCTTGGTGTCGTAAATATACCCTGATGCTGTAATGTACCTGCCTTCGTCAACGTCCTCAACTTCTGCGTAATACACCGTGTCATTGTCTGGCTCGCCGAAGCTCTCCGCGTCGAAGTGATATAGCCTGCCGTCATAAGAGTACACTACAGAGGGGCTATCCTGAATCGGACTCAAGTCCATAGCGTCAAGGTCGAACCCGAAATACTTGCGCACTGATTCAGCCACAAATTTTTTGTCGATAACCAGCGGCCCGGACTCGCAGTTCCTATCCCTGCACTTCTTGATTCGTGAACCGTAATTGTTGATGAGGTTGTGGACTATCCCGAACCTTGCAAGCTCCGTAACGTTGTTAGGAATGCCCAGATGCAGGGGAGTCTCTCCCTCTAGTTCATCTTCTCCTTCGTCGGCGTATGTCCTGATGTCGAAATTGAAGAGTCCCGCTTCCGTAAAGTTGCTCAGAAAGATGCTAAGGCTCTTCTTCTCCTGCCTGCTCGCTCCGAAAGACGCTCCGGCCAAGACCAGAATGCAGCATATACACAGCCCTAATGTGCGTAATTTCCTCATATGTACAGCCTCCTTAAAGATAAATTTGTGTGATACTATAGCACTCAATCCATTACACACGAAAAGAGGTTTTACTGATGAAGAAATTGTTAGCTGCTGCGCTGTTGGTGATAGCTGCTGCCGGTGCTGCATGTGCTGAGGTGAAGATCGACCTCGACGAGCATAACTGTATCATCTGCAAGGAGACTTATTTCTGCTTCAAGGGAGACCCGCTCGACAAAATCCCCGTTGAGGATCAGCCCAAGAAAGTATTTCTGCTCTCAGACCGAAGCAAGAACATGAAGAACTGCAGCAACAACTTCAAGATGCATAGGTTTGTGAAGAGAGGCACAAGAAATGTCGGCATGGTGTTTATTGCGAGCAACATGGACAGAATCGTAGTCATCAACGGAGGCGGAACACTGAGCCAGAAACTTTACGGGTGGAAATGCATTCTCTGCGACAAGAAATTTTACTCATTCTACGGGGTCAACCTCAACATCAAAGACTGGGACGTACAGCCTGACTACATAAAGTCCCTCAAGGGCCAGAGAGGGATTTTCCAGTGCTCCAAGAGGTCAGAGGGATATTTCGGGCATGTGTTCAAGCTGACGGAAGAAGGGCCTATGACATCTTACGGTTTTGCCGGAAGCAGCATTCTTGATTACATGTATTACGTGAAGTAGGAGATGATGACTATGAAGAACATGAAGAAATTTTTTGCGTATGCTGTCCTGCTGGTGATGGTGCTGTGTGTTCCTGCATGCGCGGAGCTTCCCAAGACGTACAAGGAGTTCAAGGCGCGCTACCAGACGGAGGCTAAGACGTATCAGGGAGCAGTGAAGATGTATTTTGAGGCCGTGTTTGCGTACATCAACGAGTCGACGCGTTCAGAGGGCGGAAAGATGCTGCGTTATGCCCTGCGCTCGGAGACTCCGATTGACCGCTCGACTTATTACGCGACGTTTGCGGACAGGCTGAAAGATCCGGCGTGGCATCAAGTGTTCAGGAGCTTCGCTGAAGGCTCGTCCCCCGAGAACGACTACGCGATGAATCCCGACGACTTCAAGCTGATGTTTGCGGGAAAGCCTGTGCGTGAGAGCACGTACCTGCGGGTGCCGCTGAGAAGTTCGGGAGCGGACAGCCAGAGGACGGTGTGGGTGCAGGAGTTTGACGGCGGACTGTGGTTCGTGATAAACAATGCGGCGACGTATGTTCAGGTGAAGCCCTCAAGGTCAGAGATTGAGCGTCGCAACCGGGCATTTGATGCGGACTACGACGAGGAAGAGGAAGACGAGAAGCCTACTAAGCCCGAGCCGACACACAAGCAGGTAGTTTTCGGCGACGATTACAACTAATCATTACGCAACAAACAGCACCCCCGAATCACTCCGAGAGGTGCTGCAAATTTTCTTCACGCTTGCACGTTTAGCCCATAGTGTCCCAGCTCTGGCCTTCCTCTATCTGGTCGCTGCCAGTCAAGTAAAGCTCCTTCGGCACACCTGCCACAACGATTCCCGACTTCGGGTCAACATAGTAGTTCTTGCCGTCAAGGTCTTTATCCTCGCCGATCACTGTTCCGTCCGGGATAATGTTATGCCCGTCAATGATCGCTCTCTTGATGCGGCAGTTACGTCCGATCACTACGTCGTGCCCGATAATGCTCTCCTCGACTACGCTTCCCGCCTGAATGAGGCAGTTACGCGCAAGTACCGAGTTCTTCACGCTGGCTCCGAAAATTCGGCTTCCCTCAGAAAGCATGACTCTGTCAATGTTGCAGGGATGCCCGCTGTCAGGGTAGCAGTACGAAGGGGGATCACCGTAGCTTACCGTGCGAATCGGCCACATCGGGTTGTAGAGAGTCATCTCTGACTCGTGGCCTATCAGCTCCATGTGCGCCTTCCAGTACGCAAAGAGCGTTCCTACGTCGCGCCAATAGGGCTTGTCCGTCCTCCACTGGTGAATAAGCTCGGTCTCCGCTGACGGATGAGGCAGAACGTTCGTCGAGAAGTCATAAGCACATACCTTCATGCCGTGTGCAACAAGGTCGGGGATTATGTCCTTCCCGAAGTCGTGATGAGTCTCTTCCTTCATTGCGTCGTCGTCGAGAGCTTCCTCAAGGACTTTGCGCTCGAACACGTAATTTCCCATCGACACGTACGAGTAGCCCGGACGGCCCGGAATCTCCGGCGGGTTCTTCGGCTTCTCCTGGAACTCAATGATGCGTCCGTTCTTGTCGGTCTTGATGCATCCGAACTCTGACGCTTCCTCGACAGGGACAACGTTAGCTGCGATCGTTACGTCAGCCTTCTGCGCCATGTGCCAGCCGATCATCTGGTCAACGTCCATCTTGTAGATGTGGTCTGCCGCAAAGATGCACACTCTGTCCGCCCTGAAACGGGTAATCATGTGCTTGGCCTGATACACTGCATCCGCTGTGCCCTGGAACCAGTGCTCGCCGCTCCACATCTGCGCCGGAATCGTTGTTACGAAGAAGTCCCGGCCTCTCATTGCTCCGCCGAACTGCCAGCCGCGTTCAATATGCTCGTTGAGAGACTGGCTCTTGAACTGCGTGAGCACATAGACGGAGTAGATCCCGCTGTTGATGAGGTTAGAGAGGGCGAAGTCGATGATACGGTACTTTGCTGCAAAGTAGACGGCAGGTTTCGCGCGGTATTTTGTCAGGGGCATCAAGCGTTCGCCTTTTCCGCCGGCGAGGACGATTCCTAACACTCTTCCGTGTTTGCCTGTGTACATGAAACTTAACCTCCTTTATATGTATAACAACGCCCCCCTGCAAAATTCACAGGGGAGCATATTTCTCTTACTGCATCAAATCTTCGTACATATCCTTGTAGAGACCGGCTGACTTGTCCCACGTGAAGTCCTCGCGCATTCCCTCAAGCATTATGTTCTTCCACGCGTCCTTGTTGTTGTTGTAGCGGTCAACGGCTCTGCGAAGTGCCCACATCATTCCGTCAACGTCGCATGTCTGGAACGTGAATCCGTTTCCGCCTTCGGGCCTGTCAACGTCAAACACGGTGTCCCTGAGTCCTCCGACCTCGCGCACCACAGGAACAGTTCCGTAGCGCATGGAGATCATCTGACTCAATCCGCAAGGCTCGAACACTGAGGGCATCAGGAAAATATCTCCGCCCGCATACATCAGGTGAGACAGCGGCTCATCATAGCCCTTGAACAGCTTGATGCTCTGAGGGTTGGCCTCTGCTGCCTGCATTATTCCGTTCTCGATCCAGTCGTTGCCAGAGCCGAGAATGAGGAGCTTTGCGCCTGTCTCCGCTATCTGGTGCGCTGCGTTAAACACCATGTCGAAGCCCTTCTGCTCAACGAGACGGCTCACTGCGACAATCACCGGAGCGTCCGAGTTCTCGTCAAAGCCCGCACGCTTCAGCAGTTCTTTCTTGCACGCTGCTTTGCCCTTGAGATCCTTTGCGCTGTACTTGGCCGGAATTGCCTTGTCTCCAGCAGGATCCCAGAACTTGGTATCTATGCCGTTGAGAATGCCCCTGAGCTTGCTTCTCTGCTGATAGAGTATTCCTGAAAGCTCGCGCGTCGACTCGTAAGTCTGAATCTCGCCTGCGTATGTCGGTGATACTGTGCTCACTGCTGTTGCTGCGACGATACCGCCCTTCAGGAGGTTCACCTGACCGTAGAACTCCATCGTTGACGAGCTGAAGCTCCACGGCTCGAGTCCGGAGGCCTCAAGGAACGGCGACGGCTCAAAGATTCCCTGATAGGCTACGTTGTGAAGAGTCATGATGCTCTTTCCGCCGGTCTGGCGATAGTGTCTGTGCCAAGCTAATGCGCACGGCAGAAATGCACTCGTCCAGTCGTGGCAGTGATAAATATCAGGCTCCCAGTCTATCGCGTCCTTAAGCTCCAACGCCTGCATACAGAACACTGCAAACGGCGAAGCACTCCAGAAGTTAAGCTGTGAAGGATACTGGCTGCCCGAATAATCTTCTGCCTTGAGGAAGTACGTTACTACTCCGTCAACTGTGGCCTTGACTACCGTAGCTGAATGAATGCGCCAGTCATACGCAGCATAAACTTTCGTCTTGAGTGTTGTGGTCTTAAGCCCGGAAGCAGCTACACTTTCGAGCACGCCGGGCCATGCAGGAGTTACTACGCGGACATCTACATCAGCCTGACGCAATGCTTTGGGCAATGATCCCGCAACGTCGCCCAGTCCTCCCACTTTCGAGAACGGGGCAAGCTCCGTTGTTACGAACAATACTTTTACAGCACTACCGCTTTTAGTCATAACTACTAAACTACATTCCTTTCACGCTGAATATTATTTACATGCCCCTGAAGTCTATTGAGTAGGCTTTCGCTGCGTACTCCCTCACAACTCGGTGCGTGTTGAAGAAGCTCGCATCAAGGGCTATCGTGTGTCTCATCATGTCTACCCACTTGTCGTGATGGTCGTAGTACGTGGGAATTACTTTCTTCTCTAACTTCTCGTACAGGTCGTTCGCGTCGAGGTTCTCGTCATAATGTGCATCTGCTGCTGTCTCCGTAGGTTCAGGGCCTATTGACCAGCCGGTTACGTCCTCAATCCAGCCCTCAATCCACCAGCCGTCAAGCACGCTGAAATTCATTATGCCGTTCATTGCGCACTTCATGCCGGATGTTCCGCTCGCTTCTCTGGGTCTGACCGGCGTATTCAGCCACACGTCGACTCCCTGAGTCAGCAGGGACGCAATCTCCATGTTGTAGTTGTCGATGAAGACTATCGTAATATCGTCCTTGAGTTCCTTAGAGGCCTTGCGGATCTTCTGGAGGAGTCTCTTTCCGCCGTCATCGTGAGGGTGAGACTTGCCGGCGAAGATAAACTGCACTTTCTTTCCTCCGGCTATTCTCTTGAGGCGGTCAATGTTCGTGAGCAGAAGGTCGGCCCTCTTGTAGGTTGCTGCACGTCTCGCGAAACCGAGAGTCAGTACGTCCGGGTCGAGCTGGATTCCCTTAGTCTCCATGATGCGGGCAAAGAGTCTCAGCTTCGAGGCCTGATGTGCTGCCCAGATCTCTTCCTGCGGGATAGTGAGTGCCTGAACGAGTCTGCCGGGATCGAGTTCCCAGCCGGGTATATGCTTGTTGTAGAGCTTGCGCATTCCTGAACTTATCCACGTTGTAGGGTGAATGCCGTTCGTTATCCAGTCTACAGTCTCCATGTTGAACATGGCGTTGCTGACCTCTGCGTGCTTCTTCGCTACGCCGTTGACGTACCTGCTGTAGCGGAGGCCGAGTTCGGTCATTGATACGCCGGGCTTGTCAGGAAGCATCTTGTGAATCGTGGCCTTTGCGTCGTCAGGGAAAACCTCGTCGATCATTCCGTACTCGAAGTAGTCATGTCCTGCAGGAACAGGCGTGTGTGTCGTGAAGACTACCTGCTCGCGGATCTTGTCGGGGTCGTAGTAGCCGAGTTCGCGCATAAGCTCGAGCGTCAGGAATCCTGCATGGCCTTCGTTGAGGTGGAACGTGTCGATGTTCATGTAGCCGAGGTCTCTAAGCATTCGCAGACCGCCGACTCCGAGAATGAACTCCTGGCAGAGTCTGTAGCGGTTGTCGCCTCCGTAGAGATACCAGCAGAGTTTGCGATCGTCAGGGTGATTAGGCTCAAAATCTGTGTCGAGGAAGTATATCGGTAATGGGTATCCTGTTGCGCCGATGCACTCGTAGACCCATACGCCTACCTGAATCTCGCGCCCCTGAATCGTTACGGTTACTTTGTTGGGAAGAAGGGTCAACTCTTTTGACGGATCCCACACTACGGGCTTTTCCTTCTGCCAGTCGTCCTGGTTGAACTCCTGAACGAAGTAGCCCTTGCGGTAGAGAAGCGTTACTCCTGCCATCGGGACTCCGAGATCAGCAGCACTCTTGAGGATGTCGCCCGCCAGCACACCAAGTCCTCCTGAATATGTAGGTATCGACTCTTTAAGCCCTACCTCCATTGAGAAGTATGCTACGGGGCGGAAGGCCGGGTCATTCTCCATGAGCGTCCTTAATGAGTTGCCGAGGTCGCTGCGGTGAAGTCGCTGTATCATGTATTCTACAAAGCTCCTTTCTGGTTTAAGCAGACGGGCGGAATTTATGGGTAATAATTATCTGACCACCTGCAAGAATTTTATTAGAATGGGTATTGTGAGAGATTATCTCACAACTTCACGGATTTTGCGATAAAACTAAACAAACTCAACAAAAACGGGAAGCCTGAGAATTTCTCCCATGACTCCCCGAAAACAGAAGGTTATTGTTGTCTAGTTGTCCTTCACTGAGCCGAGAATTGCCATCATCTCATCTTTGGCGTTCTCGAGCCCTGTCATCACGAACAATGCGTAATCGTCATCATCGCCGGTGAGGAGTGCAAGACTCTCGACTCCGTTGGCGTTCGTCATCGTGAACGTGTAGTCTCCGTCGTCGTCGCGCTCGAGATTCTTGCCGTTAAGCTCCTTCACGAATGCCTCAGCAAGAGCCTTCTTGTTCATGCCCTGAGGATCGCCTACTGTGATGCTCATTGATGCCGTGTTGTCCGTCTTGATGAGAATCACTGTGTCGCCGTCCTGATTTGCCGTCCAGCCTTCAGGGACATCTACGCTGAACCTAGCGAACTTCTGCACGAACCCGAACGCTGATGCCGACGTGAAGATTACTGCGAGTGCTGCAAAGAGTGCCAGTATGCGCTTCATGGTCTACTTCTCCTGCATGGAGTCCATCATTGCGGAGATCTCTTCAGGAGCATTCTCTGCGCCTGTTACCACGATGAGGCCGTAATTTTTGTCGTCGCCGGTAAGGTAGCACTTGCTCTCGACTCCGTTGGCGTTGGTCATGGTGAACGTGTAGCCTCCGTCCATAGGAGCGAGTCCCTTTCCGCTGAGAGCCTCGACGAATGCATCAGCAATTTCCTTCAGGCTCGCGCCGTCAAGAGCGTCGACCGTGATGCTCATTGATGCCGTGTTGTCGTTCTTCGTGAAAATTACTGTCTCGTCATCCTGATTCGCTGTCCAGCCTGCGGGTACGTCAATCGTGAACTTCCCGAAATCCTGTACTCCTGCAAATGCCATTGATGCCGCGATAACTGCTAATACTGCTGCCAATGCTAAACGTTTCATTGTTGTGTACCTCCTGACTGCCTACTTTTCCTGAACTGAATTGAGAATAGCCATCATGTCATCAGCCGCTGCGTCTGCGTTGGTCATCGTGATAAGCATGTAGTTGCCGTCCTCAACGCTCAACATTGCGTGAGTCTCGATGCCGCCGTTCTCCATGTCCCACGAATAGTCGCCGTCGTCGTCCTTCTCAGGTGTGCCGACCTTCTCAAAGCTGCCCTTGAAGCTCTCCACGAATGCCGCTGCGAGTGCATCTGCTGTGTTGCCCTGAGCAGAGTCAATTGTTATGCTCATGGATGCGGTCTTGTCGTCCTTAGTGATGACTACTGCCGGGCCGGTCTGTGTTGCTGTCCAGCCGTCAGCAATGTCGAGCGTGAACTTGCCGAAATCCTGAACTGCTCCGAATGCCGCCACTGCCGACAAAGCTACTACTAATGCTGCTACTGCTAAACGCTTCATGATTATGTGCCTCCTATTTCAGCTTGAGTGTTGCAAGAATCCCGCCGATCTGTTCAGGGTCAACATCGCCGGTCGCTACAATGAGCATGAACTGGCTTCCGTCAACAGAAAGCATTGCGTGGCTCTCTACACCGTTGAGCTGCATTGCCCACTCAACATCGCCGTCTCCTGCGTCCTCTACCGGGCCGACCTTCTCGAAGGACTTCGTGAACTCCTGACGGAATGCCTCTGCTAAGTCCTTGATGGATGCTCCCTCTGAGTCGTCAATCGTTACGCTGAAGTTGCCGGTGTTGTCGGGCTTGGAGATGAGAGCCATTGACCCCTCAGATGAGGCCGTCCAGCCTTCAGGAACATCAAGAGTGAATTTCCCGAAGTCCTGAACTGCACCGAAGGCCATTGCTGCCGAGAGAACTGCTAATACTGCTGCTACTGCTAAACGCTTCATTACTTAACTCCTCCTTAAGAGTTGGAATATAGGATAATATCAGCGGAAAAAATATTCCCTTCCGCAGTGATACTCATACTTCCTCCGTAACGGTTCACTGTGTTCATCACGGAGATTAAGCCGATGCCGTGCCCCTGTTTTCCTGAGAGAGGCAGGCCGTTTTTCCCAAAGGTTATTTTGCCTGAATACGGGTTGTCTATCGATATGCCTATCATGAACTTTGAGAGCATTGACGATAACACTTTGATGCGTCTCTGTTCTGCAGGAAGATTCCTGACGGCCTTCAGTGCGTTCTCCACAAGATTCCCGAACAGTCCGCAGTAATCTGACTCGCTGACGGGCAGTGCTGCAGGAAGCTCCAAGCTCCACGTTATCACCGTGTCCTGATGTCTGGCTGCATGGTCGTAGTGTGAGGCGACGGCATCAACTGCAGGGTTCGCGCAGTAATTCACGTAGCTCTTGCTTGTGGATTCCGCGAGTCCAGAGACGTATTCCCGGAGTTCGTAGAGCTGTCCTGCTTCTGCGAGCTGGTGAATCACTAACACATGCTGCCGGAAATCATGACGCATTGCCTGTGTGTGGTTCATGTACCTGCGGAGTTCGTTATAACGCTTGGCCTCCATCTGCAGAAATGTATTCTCCTGCTGAAGCCGGGCGTTCTCAGTGAGCCTCGTCGTCGTCCACCAGAACATGTGATAGAACATGTACGCGGTGAGCATTACGAAAGTTACCAGTGCCAGAGATATAGGCCTTACTCTTCCTGTCATGACGACTAACGGGCTTACAGGAGTCATCCAGTGAACGACCGCCGACATCACCAGAGGAGCAAGAAACATGTAATGCCAGACTCCCGAGACTCTTTCCTCGTTCATGAGCACGGGGAGCTTGAGAGTCAGAGTCCTGAAGAATACTGCGCCGATAACTGCCGACATTCCCAGAATGACCATATCAGGGAAAAGTGAAGACCTGCCGTTCACGAGGCTCGCCAGTTCGTAGGGAGCGACGATGAATTTCGTGTACATTGAGCAGAACTCGCAGAGCATCACCGAGTTGAAGATGCAGAAGGCCTTTCTGCCGGGACTCAGAGCGAACATACCCCTCACGAGTGATGAGTCTGATGATGAATGTCTGACTGACGCAACAGCCGGAGCGAGAGCGAACAGCGTACCCGGAATAATCATTGTCGGGTTGAGGATGTAGTTAATAGTCATGTCCGCACCCTCCTTACACGCGAGAACTGATACTGCGTGAAGTCGGCTAGCACTTTCGCCCGTCCCCTGACTCTGATGGGCACAGTGAGGCTGTCATTCATGATGAAGGATTCTTTGTCCCTGCTCAGTGAGGCTACACATTCCATGTTGATTAATACGCCCCTGTTGCAGAGAAGAAAGCGTTTATCCCCTGATAATGCCTCCTCGAACTCGCGGAACAGCATAGAGCACAAAATACACCTTCCATCAGAGAGGACGACCTCGACCAGATGATCCCTGCTCATCACTGCGGAGATGTCCCGGACTCTCAGCGTGTAGGTACTCCTCGAGACTCTCACGTCAATAACCGGCTCTGGTGTCTCGAGATAACTTACTGCCTCAGATAGTACACGTCCCAGCTTGTCAGGGCTGCAGGGCTTTATCAGGTAGTCGAACGGGTGAAGCGGGAAGGCCTCGAAAGCATACTCACGAGAAGCAGTCGTGAAGATGAGAAGAGCTTTGTTGTCGCGGAGTCTGAGTTCACGTGCTGCATCTATTCCGCTGCAATTCTGCATGATGATGTCCATGAAAACAATCTGGAACTTCTCAGGCTCAAATACACGCAATAATGACTCTCCGTCAGCAAAGCAGGTTATGTTCCGTGAATGATTGCTGCTGTTCATGAACCACTTGCTGATGCCCCGCTGTAGGCGTTCGCTGTCGAGGCGCGTATCATCTACTACTGCAATGTTGAGCTTCATGCTTTCTGTTCCCTCCTTTCGGGCAAAGATTATCCCGCGTCAAAGCACCCTGCGCAATGGGGACGGCCTGACGTTCACGAAGAAAAATTTACGTTCACGAACACGGAGGCTTCTGCTTTATGGCTGATTTACATTGTGATTTCTATTTGATAAATTATCCACATTCCACACATAGTAAGGATTTGCATGAACGATGCTAAAACTTTTGGTAGTCGCAGATGATTTCACAGGAGCTTTAGATTCAGGAGTGCAGTTCGCTTCATTAGGGGCTGCCGTGAAAGTAGTAACACACCCGCAGTATGATTTGACCCAGACAGAGGGGCTTGATGTGCTGATATTTGATGCCGAGTCCCGCCACAAAGATTCCCAGACAGCTTACAGAATAGTGCATGACTTCGTGAAGAGAGTCAGTGATTTCGGAGTGGAGTTCGTCTACAAGAAGACGGATTCGGGGCTTCGCGGAAACATCGGAGCGGAGTTAGCCGGAGCTATGGATGCGTTAGGGCGCGAGGAGATGGCGTTTGTGCCTGCGTTCCCGGCAATGAGCAGAGTAACGAGGGACGGAGTCCACTACATCAACGGAATACCTGTAGCGCAGAGCATGTTCGGGAGCGATCCGTTCGAGCCTGTGAAGTCGTCATATGTTCACGAGATAATTTCTTCGCAGACTGACAAGAAGGGAATCTATGTCTACGACGCTGAGACAGACGGCGACATGGTAGCGATTGCCGGGCACTTGGGACATGAGGGCTTGAGGCTTACGGCAGGGTGTGCAGGATTCGCTGGAGTGCTCGCTCACGTTCTGGGGTATCACGGGAGTCCCAGAGAGGTTAAGGGAATGCCTGAAAAGTTCGTGATGCTCTGCGGGAGCGTGAACCCGGTAACCCGAGCACAGATGGATTACGCGGGGAGATTCGGGTTCGTGTACCGTGCGCTGAGTCCGGAGCAGAAGCTGAGTCCGACTTGGCCGGGAAGTCCGGAGTGTTCGGAGGCAGCGAGAAGGTGGCTCGGGGAGTTCGGAGAGTCTCACGCAATACTCGACGCGAATAATCCAGACGAGACAGAAGCGACGAATGAATATATACGCACTCACTCACTCACGGTTGAGGAGGTCAGGCTGAATATTTCCAGGGCGATCGCCGGAGCAGGAAAAGCACTCATGGATGAAGGCCTCGACGCAAGATTGATGTGTGTCGGAGGAGATACATTGCTTGCGCTGATGGAGGCTGTGGGAGTGCACGAGCTTGTGCCATTGTGCGAGGAGGAGCTGGGCGTGGTGCTGACGAGTTTTAGCTACGGCGGTAAGAGTTACTACATTATGACGAAATCGGGCGGGTTCGGCGAACCTGATTTGCTCGTCAAGCTGGCAAGCAAGTAAGGAGGGAGCGTGATGAAGAAAGCGTTTTTGTGTGCAGTGCTGGTGATTATGAGTGTGTCGTCGGCTTTTTGCGATGCTACGGAGGAAATGATAGAGGCAATACTTAACGGCAATACGAAGCCGGGAATGATTGAGAATTTTCTCAAAGCTGGTGTCGATGTCAATGCTAAGTACGCGGAAGGAAGCACAGCCTTAATGTTAGCAGCTCAGAAAGATAGCAACCTCGATGCTGTGAATGCTCTCATCAATGCAGGTGCAGAGGTTAATGCTAAGACTACGGACGGCTGGACTGCCTTAATGTATGCGGCTATGGACAATGATAATCCTGATATCTCGAACGCACTCATCAAAGCCGGTGCTGAGGTCAACGCCGCGAAAACTGACGGCTGGACTGCCTTAATGACGGCTGCCGGGTTCAATAGCAATCCTGAAGTGATAAACGTTCTCGTCAATGCCGGTGCTGATGTTAACGCTAAGAACGATAAAGGACATACGGCCTTAGTTATGGCGGCTGTAAGGAATAGCAGCGCAGAGGTTATGAATGCACTCATCAAAGCCGGTGCAGATGTCAACGTTAAGAACATGGTCGGCATGACGGCATTAATGCTAGCGGCTCAGCACAACAGCAATCCCGAAGTGGTGAGGGTACTCATCAAGGCGGGTGCTGATGTTTCCGCCAGAGACAGCAAAGGCAAAACTGCACTCGATTATGCACAGAATGATGAAGTCAAACGCATCCTGATAGACGCAGAGAATATAGAGAAGATAGCCTGTAAACTGCAGGATTATCACTAATAGAGAAAGGCAGGTAATTATATGCTCACAAAGTACACACTAGGAATGCCTCAGCAGGTCTTCAGCGGTGAGGACGCATTAAGCAATATCCCCGATGTTCTCGCAGCAGAAGGCGTGAAGAAGCTCGCAGTCTTCACCGACAAAGGCATTCAGGGCGCAGGACTCCTCGATTTCCCGATGGAGTACGTCAAGAAATCCGGAGTCGATTACGTCGTCCTGAATGACCTTCCGCCCGAGCCAACGTATGAGCAGGCCCAGAAGCTCGTCGACCAGTGCAAGAACTACGGAGCAGACTTCATCCTCGCTGTCGGTGGAGGCTCCGTCATGGACACGGCCAAGCTCTCAAGCCTCCTCATGACCGGGCAGTACACCATCAAAGACTTGCTCGACGACCCGAAGAAGGCTCACAAGTACGTGAAGACTCTCACCGTCCCCACAACAGCAGGCACAGGAGCAGAGGCTACACCGAACGCCATCGTCGGAGTCCCTGAACGCCAGCTCAAGATCGGCATCGTCAACAACGCAATGATCTCTGACTACGTGATTCTGGATTCCGTGATGATTAAGCGTCTCCCCCGCAAAATCGCAGCTGCTACAGGCATTGACGCACTCGCTCACTGCATAGAGTGTTTCACCAGCACAAAAGCTAACCCCTTCAGCGATACGTTTGCGCTTGAAGGACTCGACCTCATCATGAACAACCTGATACCTGCATGTGATGACCCCGAAGCCATGAAGGCAAAGACAGCAATGCAGATCGGGAGCTTCTACGGCGGAGTCGCGATAACAGCGTCAGGGACTACGGCCGTCCACGCACTGAGCTACCCGTTAGGCGGGAAGTATCACATTGCACACGGAGTCTCGAATGCAATATTGCTTGTGCCCGTGATGAAGTTCAACGAGCCGGAGATTCGCCCTCTTCTTGCAAAAGCCTACGACCGCAGCATCAGAGGCAATGCGTCAACGGAAGAGGCCAAGAGCAGGGCAATGATTGAGCGCATGGGCGAGATGGTTGAACATCTGGACATCCCGAAGAGCCTTAAGGATTTCGGAGTTCCGGAGAGCGATTTAGACTCACTGGTCGAGGCAGGAATGCAGGTTACTAGACTGCTCGTCAACAACCGCCGGAAGGTTACGCCGGAAGATGCGCGCGCAATTTACAGCGAAATAATGTAGGAGGATAACGACATGGCAGAGATTAAGGGAATAATCCCCCCGATTTTGACACCAATGAATGATGACGAGAGCATCAACGAGGCAGAATTACGTCATCAGGTGAACAGGATGATTGATGCGGGCGTGAGCGGAGTGTTCGCGCTCGGGACGAACGGAGAGGCCTATGCACTCAGCCACAAAGAGAAGGTGCAGGTTCTCAAGGCAGTAGTTGACGAGACGAAGGGCAGAGTCCCAGTATATGCAGGGACAGGATGCCCCACAACTAAGGAGACAATCACTCTGAGCAAGGAAGCCGAAGACTTAGGCGCGGATATTCTCTCTGTGATAGTGCCCTACTTTGCAGCTGCATCACAGGATGAACTCTATGCTCACTACAAGGCCGTAGCAGGAAGTGTGAAGCTCCCCGTTGTGCTCTACAACATTCCGGCACGCACAGGCAACGCATTAGCTCCGGCAACAGTGGCGAGGCTCGCAAAGGACATCCCCAACGTCATGGGAGCTAAGGACTCGAGCGGAAACTTCGACAACATGAAGCAGTACATCGAGCTGACGACAGGCATTGGCAAAGACTTTAGCGTCCTCTCAGGAAATGACTCGCTGATTCTTCCTGCGCTGTTCTTCGGAGGCAAGGGAGGCATAGCCGGGTGTGCAAACGTCTTCCCGAGAACGATGGTAGAGATTTACGAGGCATACACTGCAGGAGATTATGAGCGTGCCAAGAAGGTGCAGGACAGCATCAGGATATTCCGCAACTGCTTCAAGTACGGCAACCCGAACACGATCGTGAAGATGGCTGCGGGACTCTTGGGAGATCCTGTAGGGCCGTGCAGAAGGCCTTTCAGCAGCATTACTCCTGAAGGACTCGAGGCACTCAAGAAGACGTTAGAGCAGTGCAAAGCTAACGGCATGAAGTAGAGAGGGAGGGTGGGCGGGCCTGCCGTGAGGTACGAGCGGCATTTTTCACATGCTAACGGCTGAAATCATCCGCCTGTTACGAACCTTAACATTCGCACAGCACAATCACACAGAAGGAGGTAACTATGAGCAAACCTATTCTCGGTATAAGCATGGGTGATCCTTTCGGGAGCGGCCCGGAAATCACACTCAAGGCATTATCACACAAAGACGTTTACGACAGGTGCAGGCCTCTCGTCGTCGGAGATGTCGCCGTCATGGAGTACGCCGCAAAAGTCGCCAAGAAAGTATCAGGCATCGACGCAAAGATTAACCCCGTCAAGGACGTGAAGGACGCAAAGTTTGAGTTCGGCACAATAGACGTGTACGACATGGGAATCGTTAAGGCCTCTGACATTCCAGGAGACCCTGATAACCCCAAGCCCTTCAACATCGGCCCGACTAAGCTCGGCGGTGAGGCAGCATACCAGTATGTGGTTAAGGTTATCCGCATGGCATTAGCTCACGAAGTTGACGCAACGATAACTAACGCCATCAGCAAGGAAGCTATCAACATGGCCGGACATCATTACTCAGGACACACAGAGATTTACGCTGACGAGACCAAAACAAAGAAGTACGCAATGATGCTCGCCCACGAAAATTTGAGGGTGATTCATGTCTCTACTCACGTGTCATTGCGTGATGCGTGCGACAGAGTCAAGAAGGCCCGGGTTCTCGAGTGCATTCACCTAGCTGATGAGACCTGCAAAGCTCTCGGCATAGACAACCCCAAGATCGGAGTCGCCGGACTGAACCCCCACTGCGGAGAAAACGGAATGTTCGGCCGCGAGGAGATCGAGGAGATCCAGCCCGCAATCGATGAGGCACTAGCAGAAGGCATCAACATTCCCGACAAGAAGCCTACTCCTCCTGATACAGTCTTCAGCAAGGCTCTCGGAGGCTGGTATGACATGGTCGTAGTCATGTATCACGATCAGGGGCATATTCCCCTCAAAGTTAAGGGCTTCGTCTACAACAAGGAAGAGCACCACTGGGAGGCCGTCGCAGGAATCAACGTTACGTTAGGGCTGCCGATTATCCGCGTCAGTGTGGATCACGGAACAGCTTACGACATTGCAGGTTCTGGAGAGGCTAACGAGCTGAGTCTCATCAACTCGATAGACTACGGCATCAGGTTAGCGGCAAGCAAGAAGTAGTAAATGACCTGTGAACTTTTGCAGGCAGATATATATCTTAATGGAGGTAACACAATGAAGAAGTTAGCAGTTGCAGTAGCGTTAGTGCTGTGCTTCACAGTCGCAGCATGTGCAGAACTCACCGACCCCGTGAAGCTCATCTTTGCGGCTCAGGAAGTCGGAACAGGCGCGTATTCGGTCAGCGCAGCGATTCAGGGCGCAATGCTCAAGGGACTCCCCGCAGGCTCAACAATTGACCTCACCACCAACTCCCCCGGCGGAGTCGGAGCACCCGTGCTCATTCAGCGCAAACGTGCAGACCTCATAGTCGGCAATGCAGGCCCCTCACTGTGGAGCTATGAGCGCAAGAAGGCAGATTACCAGTTCGGAGACTGCCCGGACGTCCGGAGCATCGCAGGAGGACTCGGCCACGCGTTCGCAAACATCATGTTCACGAAAAAGTTCGTAGACGCGACAGGCTGCACCACAATGGAGGAAGTCATCGCCAAAAAAATACCCATCAAGCTCATCACCAAGAAGAACGGTACGCTCGGAGAACTTACGGCAGAGCGCGTAATCGAGGCCTGCGGAATCAGCGTAGCAGACTTCCTGAAGTTCGCGACATGGGAGAAATCCGGCACAGACGCAATCAAGTCCGGCATTCAGGACGACCTCTACGACGCAACGATTGACCACGTCGACGCAGGACAGTCAACCACGACAGAGATCTGCCTGACTCACGAGATGCATTTTGTCCAGCTCGCTCCCGAGACTCTCGCCAACCTCAACAAGATGGGCTACGCTCCCGTAACGATGGTTGCCGGAACATGGAACAAGCAGGATAAGGACATTCAGACGATGGGCAGCCAGCAGAACGTTATAGTCCCTGCCTCAATGCCTGATGATGTAGCTTATGCCCTCGCAAAGGCAATCTGCGAGAACAAGGAAGACATAGCAGCAGCAGTAGCCTCTCTGAAGTGGTTTGACCCCAAGACAGCAGGCAAACATGAGCTGAACGGTGCACCTCTTCATCCCGGCGCAAAGAAGTACTATGAGGAAATGGGCTACGAGGTAGATTAATTCACCCTTACGCTTCATGAAACTTCTTGAAGGGAAAACGGCAATAATCACAGGCTCGTCTCGCGGGATCGGCAGGGCTGCAGCTATGGCCTTTGCTTCTCACGGGGCGGGTCTCGTGATTCACAGCTCCAGTGAAGAATCTTCACGGCCTCTCGCGGAAGAGCTGGGCTGTGCTTTCGTCGCCGGTGATATTGGTGAACTCTCGACCTCACAGAGACTCGCTGATGAGTGCATGAGCAGATACGGACGCATTGATATTCTCGTCAACAACGCAGGCATCAACTCGCGCACAAAGTTTCTTGACCTCACGCCCGACGAGTGGGACAGGATTTTGCGTGTGAACCTGACCGGAGCGTTCTATGCGTGCCAGTGCGTAATCCCTCACATGCTGGCACAGAAGGCAGGAGTGATTATCAACATTGTCATCTCGTGCAGGGAAGACAGCTCACCCGACATCATCAGCCTGTTACGGAGCAAGCAAGGCAGGACTTGACGCACTCACCCGGAAGCTCGCCTACGACTTCGGGCCTGAAGGTATACGCGTGAACTCGATATGCCCCGGACCTGTCGAAACGGATATGTCCCTGCAGTGGACTCCTGAGTACAGAGAAAAGCTGCTCGGAAATATCCCGCTCCGTCATCTCGGAACAGGTGAGGACATTGCAGCTCTGGCGGTGTTCCTAGCGTCGGACTTGGCCGGGTTCATCACCGGAGAGAGCATCAACATCAACGGCGGAACTTACATGAACTAATGAGGAGATGATATTTTTATGGACATTCGCACAATAGCAGCAGTTCTAGTAACAGTGGCATTCTTTGCGTTTCAGATGTATATCGCTCTGGTTAAGCAGTTCGCTCCTATGCTCCAGAGTCCTATACACTTAATCTTTGCATTAACGCTTGTGTTCATCTATTACCCTGCGGATTACGCCTACAGAAAGAAGGTCAAGAAGGCAGCGGAAGAGTCCGGCCAGCCCGTAGACCCTGCGCTTCTGAACAAGCATTCATGGTGGAACATCACAGACCTTGCAGCTTTCGCAGGTATCGGCTATCTGCTGTGGTACATCCTGACTCAGTTCGCGCGCCTCAATGATTACGTTATCGGTGTCGATGAAGTCATGACCATTGACCACGCGGCTATGGTCGTCGCAATCGTTCTCCTGCTTGTGGCTGTCTACCGTACTCTCGGAGGAATGCTCGCAGGATTCATCACGGCGTTCATCATCTACGCATGGATCTCACCGTACCTGCCCGGCATTCTCCACACCAACGCAAAGTCGTTTGACCAGTTCATCGAGGAGTTCACCTCCGGAATGACCATGACGGAGAGCGGAGTCTTCGGAACGCCCCTTCTGACGAGTGCTAACACATTGTTCTACTTCATAGTGTTCGGAGCATTCTTCTCAACCATAGGCGGAGGACAGCTATTAATCGATATGGGAATGAAGCTCTCCAACAAGTCATCAGGAGGCCCGGCAAAAGCAGCCGTTCTCTCTTCCGGACTGATGGGCATGATTTCAGGCTCTGCAGTCGCCAACGTCGCAACCACCGGCGTAATGACTATTCCCATGATGAAGAAGATAGGCTACGAACCTGAAGAGGCCGGGGCAGTCGAGGCAGTGGCATCAACAGGAGGCCAGATAATGCCGCCCATCATGGGAGTCGGAGCGTTCATCATGGCTGAAATGCTCGGCGTGAACTACATGTCCATAGCGGCAAGCGCGATTATTCCTGCAGTGGCGTATTACTTTGCGGTGTTCGTGCTCGTCGACAAGCTCGCGGCCAAGAGAGCAGCAAATCTTGACTCTACAGCGGACGCATCAATCCGTGTAGACCGTCCCATCCTGCCGAGACTCTACCTGATTCTTCCGGCGATTCTTCTTGTCGTGTGGATCATCAGGGGCTACTCGCTCATGCGTGCGGGCATGGTCGGAATCTTCTCATGCCTTGCGTGCGACGTGATTAACTACTTCGTCAACAAGCCCGACTTCCTGAATCTCCGCCAGCTCTGGGACTGCTGCGTTGACGGAGCGAAACAGGCCGCCGCAATAGCAATCCCCACAGCCGCGTGCGGAATCATCATCAACGTAGTAACTCAGCAGACATCTCTGGCTACGAACCTCTCCGTCCTGATCCGTTCTCTGGGCACAAATTACCTCTTCCTCGCAATGTGCATTGCTATGGTCGGGTGCATGATTCTCGGAATGGCTCTGCCAACAGTAGCTGCGTACCTCGTAGGCGTGATTCTGTTCGTGCCCTGCATTCAGCCCATACTTCTGCAGACAGGACTCGAGCCTGCAACAGCCAACCTCTGCGCGAACATGTTCGTGTTCTACTACGGCATCATGGCGCAGATAACTCCTCCTGTGTGCGTGGCCTCATACACTGCGGCGGGTATCGCAGGAGCTGACGCAATGAAGACAGGCCTGAAGGGCTTCACGTTCGCAATGGTGGGATTCCTTGTGCCGTTCGTGTTCGTGTATAACCCTCCGCTTCTTCTCAAGGGCAATGTTCAGGAGATAGTGATTGCGACGGTTCAGCTCGCACTCGGGACTTACTTCCTGGCTGTCATGGTCGCAGGGTACTTCAAGGCAAACATGAACGTGTTCGAGAGAGTATTGCTCTTCGCGGCGGCGTTGTGCCTGATAGCTCCCGAGATGATAAGCTCAATCATCGGAGCAGTACTCGGAATCGTTATCCTGTTCCTGAACAGCAGGAAAGCGACTCCGGCAGCAGCATAGTCATCAATAATAAGTCAGGGGGATAATTAGCTGTCCCCCTTAACTTTTAGGAAGGAGATGCAAAAATGGCAAGACATCACAAAGCCGCAATAGCAGGAAGCGGATTAGCCGCTCTCGCAACTGCAGCACGTCTTCATGAACACGGCGTGAAGGACATAGCAATTTACGCTAATGGACTCGGAGGCACTCCCTACATCGCAGCAATAAACTTTGTCCTTCCCGGCAACCCTTACGGCGATACTCCAGAACAGTACGCTAAGGACATGCTCGCTGCAGGCTACAACATCGGCAACAAGCAGCTAGTTCACGAAATGGCAGATGCGACTCTTCAGGGCTATGAACTTCTCTGCAGGTGGGGAGTAACTTTTGCGCATAATGACGACGGAAGCATCAAGTTACGCCACGTCTCGGGACACACTTACCCGCGCTCTCTCTGCCAGACTACGAATCTGATAGGAGTAGAGATAGAGAACGTCATGCTTAAGCGTCTCGCTGAGGCCGGCATAGAGTTTCACAATAACTGCGTCGTCGTGAACGTCCTCAAGAGTCCCGACGGCAAAATTGACGGCTTCACAGTCATTGAGGATGACGGAGAACCCTACAACGTCTACGCTCCTGTAGTTGTCGCGTCATGGGGAGGAGTCGGAAATCTTCTCGGCACGTCAACATATCCTGACGACGTGAAGGGAAACACTCTAGGCATGGCCAAGAACGCTGGCGCAAAGCTGGTAGACATTGAGTTTATCGAGTTCGAGCCGATGGTCATGATGTCTCCAGCCGGTGCAGTAGGTGAACCATGCCCGACGGCAATGCTCGGCGAAGGAGGATACTTGCTGAACTCTGACGGTGAACGCTTTTTGCTTGAGGTCAGGCCTCAGGGAGAAGCTGGAGCACCGAAATCACTCATCAACCACGAAATCTGGAAGCAGGTCGCAAAGGGGAAGGGCAATCCTCACGGCGGAATCTGGGTAGACTTAAGGCACATTGACGTGAAAGTCCTCAAGGCCTATCCGTGGTTCTATGACCGCCTCATGAAGAGCGGGTGCGATCCCACGAAAGAGCTTCTCGAGGTCGGGCCTATGCCTCACAGCTTCTCCGGAGGAATCAGAGTCGACAGCAACTACGAGTCCGATGTGCCCGGCCTGTACGCGGTAGGCGAGGCTTGCGGAGGGATTCACGGAGCGTGCAGGTGTGCAGGGAACGCAGCGAGTCAGGCTACACTCTCAGGACTCCTCTGCGCAGAGGGCATCATGAGGACGGGCGAACTTGATAGAGCTGTGGGCGAGCATCCCGTAGAGTACAGGCGCGATGATTCTGTGAGGACGAAATATCTTGATGAGCTGCAGAAGATTGCGGGACATGCGCTCGGAGTCTACAGGAACGGCACAGATTTAGAGGCAGCTTTGAAGGCGACTCATGATATTATGTCTTCACCTGACACCGCGAAAGACGACCTCACGTCTCAGACAGCATTAGCGATTCACCTCATCGCGAAAGCAGCCCTTAACCGAAAGGAGAGCCGCGGGACTCATAACAGGACAGATTACCCGGAGCAGAATCCGGACTACGAGAAGGAATTTGTGTATTAGTGCGGAGAAGACGGAACGCAGATTCAGGAAGTAAACTTAAGCAGATTAACGGCCGATTTCTTCATAAAACAGTTTGTGTTTCTGACAGAATACGTGTAGAATATCAGCCGTTATCCCATTTCTTAATAATCAGTAATTTTAACAGGGGGGGGGGGGGCTTAGTAATTGAGAAGAAAATTCATCGCACTGCTTGTGATTTTCATGGTGCTGGCTTTCTCAGAAGATGGATTTGCGTACAAGATTAATCATTACCGCGAAGGCGAGGGTGTCCGGGCAGAGGCATACAGACGTAACATAAGGCTTATTCCGATAGCACAGGCTCAGGTGATAACAGCAAACCGTGTAGGTTCACGCAGCATAACATTCACGGATATAGTTTTCGACAACGAAGCAGGAAAGTATCCTGACAGCACAGATTTCCGGCCTGTTTACACGCTGAACTGCGTATCAGTCGGCAGAGGCTACAGCGTGAAAGTTGATGCAGTAACAGGACAAGTACTCAGTTTCCGGCAGGTGTATTAACTAAGATTTACAGCCCTCTCTGAAAAACGGGAGGGCATTTTTTGTAAGGAGGAATAGTCATGAAGAAGTTATGCGCGTTATTGATTGGGGTGATAGTGCTTAATGTCTGCGGAGGAGCATTTGCAGATCATGAGGGGCGTTATGTACGTGAGGAGGCAGCGAGAAGGAACATTGCGCTGCTGACTGAGAGGGAAGCTCGGGAGATTGCGGCAGAGACTCTCGGGACGGAGAGCTTCAGGGTGAAGGAACTCGAGCTTGAAGACGAGTCGGACGATTACCCTAATGCAGAAAACTTCCGGCCTGTGTACAAGCTGGAGTGCGTCTCAGGACGTGATGAGTACGACATCGAGATAGATGCAGTAACGGGAAAGGTTCTGAAATTTGAGCTTGACGACTAGTAAACTTGTGAGGTCTCTCTGAAAAATGGGAGGCCTCAATTTTGCTTTAGTAAGTTACCTTCTTGAAATCTGATATAGTATACGCAATTCACAGATTATCACACACTAAGGGGATATTCCGTCATGCAGACTCTCAGCGACATAATCACCAGCATTCACGGCTCTTCCGACTCCGAAAAGGGCCGGCTCTTTGAGCTTCTCTGCCTCTACTTCCTCAGGCATGACAAGCTCCATAAATCACTGTATTCTGATGCTCGGCTCTGGAAAGACTCCCCCATCGCAAACGGCCAGCCTGACACAGGCATTGACATTGTCGCAAAGCTCCGCGACTCGGACTCGTACTGTGCTGTGCAGTGCAAGTTCAGAGATGACGACTCGTCCATCACAAAGGCCGAACTCGACTCCTTCCTCGCCGCAAGCAGCAAAGCCATCTACTCACGCCGAATCCTCTTCACGCTCACGGGGAATTTCGGGCGCAACGCAAGAGACACCCTCTCCGGCCAAGTCCCTCCGGTTACCTGCCTCACATTGAGGGATTTAGACCGTTCGACTCTCGACTGGTCAGCTTACCCCGAAAACGTCAGCTACACCGTCAAGACTCTACTCCCTCACCAGACGCAAGCAGTTGATGCAGTCATTGAGGGCTTCTCTCACAGCGACAGGGGAAAACTCATCATGGCCTGCGGTACAGGAAAGACGCTCACCTCTCAGCGAATCGCAGAACGTTACGCTGGCAAAGGCGGACTCGTGCTCGTGCTCGTGCCGTCAATCTCCCTCCTGAATCAGTCCCTCCTCGCGTGGAACTATGACAGCGACGAAGCTATACCCCTGCGCTCATTCGCCGTGTGTTCGGACGCAACAGTCGGACGAAAAGATTACCCCGATGAGGATATGAAGCTCTCCGACCTCGTGATACCTCCCACTACTGACGCAGTTAATCTTGTGAGAGAGTTCACGCCGGACTCCGAAGCTATGACCGTGATTTTCTCGACGTACCAGTCTTTGCAGGTAATATCTGACGCACAGAAAAACGGCCTCCCTGAGTTCGACATTGTGATTTGCGATGAAGCTCACCGCACAGCAGGCACAGCCTCAGCCGACTCGTACTTCAGGCTCGTGCACGATAACGACTTCATACACTCACGCAAACGCCTCTACATGACTGCCACGCCCAAAATCTTCACCGAAAACCTCAAGGCCAAAGCTCAGGACGATAACATACTCCTCTGCTCAATGGACAACGCAGAAATTTACGGCCCCGAATTTTTCAGGCTCTCATTCTCTCAGGCAGTCGAACAAAATCTGCTCACCGACTATAAGGTTATGGTCTTCATGGTCGAGAAGGATAACCCCGACGAACCGGACATGCCCGCAATCGTTCAGGGAGTCAGCCGCGCACTCGCTAAGGACATCAGCACGGTTGACGAGGATTTTCTGGAGAGCGATACATCCCCCATGCACAGAGCCGTAGCCTTCGCCAGCACAATAGCTGCCTCGAAAGAATTTGCCTCCTTCGCCGACCGCTTCACATCCCTAACCCCTACCCCCTCACCCCTAGCCCCTACTCCCTATCCCCTAGCCACTCGCCACATTGACGGCAAAGACTCCTCCGCAAAACGTTCATCCTCCCTCCAGTGGCTCAAGGACGAATCCCCCGCCTGCCGAATCCTCAGCAACGCACGCTGTCTGTGTGAAGGTGTTGACGTTCCCGCACTAGACGCAGTAATCTTCATCAGCCCCAAATCCTCAGAGATTGACATTGTGCAGAGTGTGGGAAGAGTCATGCGCAAATCTCCCGGCAAAAAATACGGCTACGTCATCCTCCCCGTAATCGTCAAACCCGGCGAAACCCCTGAAGAAGCCCTCGACAACAACGACAGCTACCGCACCGTCTGGAAAGTCCTTCAGGCCCTCCGCGCTCATGATGACCACTTCAACGCCGTCATCAACTCCCTCGACTTCGGCGGCAGCTCCGCAAAAATCCGCGTCTTAGCACCCGGCAGCAGACAACATCACGAATGGCTCAATGACGACCTCGCAGAAAAATACAGGCAGCAAATCTACATCCGCATGGTCAGAAAATGCGGCGACCGTGAATATTGGTCATCATGGGTTGCTGACCTCGTCAACGCTTTTCAGGCCATCTCCGCACGCATAACCTCAGCTATCCCCACCGTCAGAGAAGACTTCGACTCCTTCACACAAGAACTCCGCGCCGCCATCAACCCCTCAATCTCTCCTGAGCAGGCCGTCGAAATGCTCGCACAGCACATCACCAGCAAAGAAGTCTTTGACGCAATATTTACCGGCTTCGCTGACTACAACCCTGTCTCTCAGTCCATGCAGAAAATGCGCGCCATCCTCGAAGCCAGCGGTGCAGACCTCGACCCCAGAGGACTCGAAAAGTTCAACGAGCACGTCCGCGACAAAGCACGTTCCGCCTCAACAGGAGAGGCCAAGCAGAAATTACTCCGCAACATCTACGAGAACTTTTTTGCTCAGGCTTTCTCACGCACGGCAAAGACTCTCGGCATCGTCTACACCCCTGAACAGATCGTTGACTTCATCATCAGGAGCGCAGACTGGGCAGCAAGAGACCTCCTCAGCATTGACGGCGGACTCTCGGCTGAAGGCGTGCACATCCTTGACCCGTTCAGCGGCACAGGAACTTTCACAGCAAGATTGATCCAGCTCGGCATAATTCCTCCTGAGAAGCTCTACGCAAAGTACACCCGCGAGATCCACGCCAACGAAATATTACTGCTTGCGTACTACATCAGCGCGGTGAACATTGAGGCGGCATATAACCAGATGGCCGGAGGGTTCTACACTGAGTTTCCGGGAATGGTGCTCGCTGACACGTTCAGGCTCAACG
>JAFSUD010000095.1 GCA_017445405.1 Synergistaceae bacterium | reverse complement strand
GTCCGTTATGGGGGTCTCACCCTGTGTGCTTACCCGTCTCGTCGGCTGTGCGTCGGCGGGGGAAAGTTTCCTGTTCGGCACATATTCAGGCAGCCCCAGTAATTTCTGGAACATCAGGTATGACCTCACTGTGCAGCGTTCAGGGTACAGAAAATGTCCCCTCAGCGTTGACCCGGCCAAGTGCGTATCCTGTGCAATGAGCTGTATATCTAGCTGATTGCTTAGGTACTTTGCACGAATATTCTTCATCGCCTTCATTACTACTTCGTCATCTGTTATTTTCCGCCATGTGCTATGTCTGCGATTGCTCATTCCTTCTTCTCCTTTTGCTGTCCTTTCTCCGATTATCCGTTACTCTGTTTCTTGCTCATTCCTTGCGCTCGGCTGCCTGTACTCCGACATAAAGTAGCTCGGTCTCAGTTCAGGTGTCCCAGCGTAAAACATGCTGAGGGTCTCCCACTCTTCGGGGGTAAAATCTCTGTGCCCTTCCGGTGAGGTATATTCCCTGTCAAGCTCCCAGCCTTTACGTTCATCAAAGAATAAATTCAGTGCGAGCTTCTGAGCCTCAGACTGAGATACGCCATAACCATAATCTTTAGGAGTTCTCAGTAGCTTTGTGAAGTACACATAATCCCGTCTGAAATTGCGGGGTGCATTCTTGGCCGCAGTGAAATACTCTCTCAACCCTTCCCACTCTGAAAGCGATAAATTATCCTTAAGCCCCGTCCAGTTCGCATAGTTTGTGCGGTAGACGTTCAGAGTGAGTTCAAGCTCACCGGTTGGGAGTATCCATTCTCCGAGCAGCATCATGTAGCGTATGTAATCAAGGTCAAATTTCTCTGGCTTCTGGCTCGGGCAGTCTTTCGTGTAATGCTGTCTGAGATACCGCCACCCGTCCGCAGTGATTTCACTTTTTTCCCCTCCCATGTAAAGAGTTAGGGGAGATTTATTGCAAGCAGGTGAAGCAGGAGCGTGTAAATCTTCAGAGGAGGTAATGTTTGCTCCTGCCTGTCCTGCCGTCTCCGTATCAGCAATCTGCTTGTCCTTGTCGGTCTCGTCTGACGCTCTGACTTCCTGCGCTGCCCTGTCAGCTAATGCACTGTCCTTGTCGGTCTCGTCAGCTAAATCATCTTCCCCTGCATCCACCGCTGCCACATTAACCGTTCCTGTACCTTCAGGCGTAATCTCGTCGCCTTCCTGCGTCTCCGTCTCTGCTTCATTATTTCTCTGTGCCTCCGCTGTTTTTCCTTGTGCTGCTCCTTCTCCGCCTCCGAGTGCAATAACTGTACTTGCCCTTCCTGACGGTCTATCCTCTTCGCCTTCCTGTCCCATTGACGCATCTTCCTGAAGAGGGGAGAATACAAACTCTTTAATGTTCTCATTCTTGGCCTTCCTCACTGTTATTCCGGTTACCTTGCTGCCCTTCCTGCGCAGCACCAGTCCCAAATCCTTCATGAACTCTAAGCGGTTGAGCTGGTAAAAATTCCCTTCCTCACACCACTGCTGATAGCGTTTGTATACTATGCGTTCTGATACTGTACCTGATAAATGCCTCATCCTTTCCTGCGGACTCATGAGCACCTCACTGACAAATGCACTCACCGGCGACATAGTGTCAAGCAGCTCATTGATTATGGCAGTCTGGCTCTCCAGCTCCTGAAACTCTCCCGTCTTCTTGAGGTCAAGATAGCCCTGATAGCACCAGTTGAAGATGCCGGGCAGTTCTTCCAGGAGTTCAGAGTAGAGATTCTTGTTTGCCTTGCTGCCGATAAACTGCTGGTCAAACTTGATGAACAGAATGCGCCTGAGCAATCCGTAGCTTGTATCGCGTGAGGTCATGAGCCGGTTGCTGAGCATGAATAACTTTGCCCGTGTGTTGAACTTCACCGCGTCTACTCCTTTGTAGGCGGCCATTATGGGGTCTCCGCTCGAGACAGCCTTGATGATTTCCTCGCTGCCCGTCAGAGTGCCTTGTGCCTCATGAGCAAAATTCAGCAAGCTATTCTTCAAGACGATAGCGTCAAAAGGACTGCTCATTCTTGAGGGAGAAATATTAGATGTATTCTCCGAGCCGTAAACCTGCTCAAGGACATTTGCGAATACACTTTTCCCGTTGCTGCCGTCGCCTAACAGGTAGAAGAATTTGTGCAGCCTGTTATCTGAGAACATGACGTATCCTGCTGCCTGCTGCATGAGCCTCATTTTCTCGGTGTCGCCTCCGCAGATTTCGGTGATAAATTTTCTCCACTTTGGGCACTGAGCGAAGGGGTCATAGCTGTAATGCATCATGATAGTGCTCATATCGGCTTTGCTGTGAGGGGTAAACCGCTTCTCTAAATCTTCTTCATCAAGGTGCAGAGTTCCATTCGGGAAGACAATTACATTCTTGGTGTTGAAGGCGAAAGAGTCAGCCTTCATCATTTTGATGTACTTAGTGATGGAGGCCATACGAGCGGAAGAGGCTTTGCCCTTGAGTACGAGGCCGATATATTTACCGATGATGACTTCCGAGACATTGCGCCAGATGCCATTTGCGTATTCATAGAAGACACCTGAAATGTCATAGACGATATCATGTTCTTTGCAGACGATATTTGCTACGGTTTCTTCTGGAATGGGCTTGATAGCCTGCTGATAAATTACGTTGAGGTCTGAGGGTAAAAATTTAGTTTTTGCGAGGCCAGTGATGGGGTCTTTCTTGCCAAGTAAAGATGAGCACATTTTTTTGAAGGCGTAAAGGTCAGTAGTTGAGTAGGAGCGAGCAGCTTTCATGAAGAGGTCAGCGAGTTCAAAGACGTTAGAGCAGTCCTGAGCCATAGAGACGATACCGGGAGTAGCATTGCGGACGAGGGCGTTAATATCTCCTCCGTGAGTGTAGTAGTCGGATATGTCTTTAATGGGTATCTCTTCACCGTCCACAGAGATAGTCTCCGGGATTTTGCCACATATGAAGTTAATGCGAGCGTCGAGTAAGATTTTGCTCATAGCGCGCTGGAATTTCTGTCCTGCGTTATCGTTGTCAAAGCAAATGAACACTTGCCTGTAATTTTTAGCGAGGTTAAGGAAAGCGGGTAATTTTTCGCGGGAGAAGCTGCCTCCTCCTGTAGCCTGAGTCTGCCAGCCTTCCTGAAGTAGGGAAAGGGCATCGACGAGTCCTTCACAGACGCAGAGTGTGTAATCCTTTGGGTCGTCGATGAGGGCGTCGTAATCTTGGCCGTCCTGTCCTTTGTAGGTGTGAGTAGTTTTAGAGAGTGGGCGGATACTCTGACCTCCGAAAGGTATGCGGTCATAGATGGGTGAGCGGTCGAGTTTTGCGCCTTTGTATTTTGGTGCGAAATCTGGGTCATCTTGAGGGAGGGAGTTGCGTGGGGGCAAGCCGATTCTAGAGATGGGGGAATCGTCGCGTCCAGTGTAATAGATGAAGTGTCCGTTATGCCAGTGAGGGAATATGAAGGCGTGTTTATAGGGAGCATAGCCGAGCATGAATTTATTGATGGTGTTATCGGAAATATTACGGCTATGGAAGTAATTTAAGGCATCAGGATTATTGAGGAGGTTGTTATGCCATTGATTGATGGAAGTGCTGAAGGTATCGAGGGCGCGTTGTCTTTGGGTGTCGACGGCGGAGGGTTGACCCCAAATTTTTTTGCCGGCCAAGTACTCGAGGGCTTTGGCGAAAGAGCCGTTGAAGAGTGCGAGAGCGGCGAGGTCTATTATGTCGTAGGAGTGTTTTTGTGATTTGCCCGAGAAGTCGATGCAGCACTCATGGTAGACGCCGAATGAGGGGTGGGAGTCGTCTGGACGTATGAAGTCAGGTGAGCAGATAGCAGCCCCGACGTGAGGGACGTTGATGTTGAGAGTTTGAGTGAGGAAGTTGAAGCAAGATTGATTTGCTTTTACCTCTGATATTATGGCATTTATTTTGTTGTCGTACATTGTCAACCCTTTTCCTTTCTGTGTCGGTTTTGTGGGGGATGCCGGTCGACGTTCACCTGCACGCAATATCATTTCGATTCAGGCACATAACGTTGTAAAATTTCATGCAAATGATTTACAGAATATTTATTTATAGAGAGGTAATAAATCGTGTACAGAAAAATATTGTTGGCAATTTTCCTTACGTTAGTAGTTTTTGCTATGTCATCATTTGCTGCAGAGACAGGGCAGGAACTCACCACAGATTACGTTGCCAGAACGCAAAACGAAATCAGCTCGGACATCGCTAAACTCCGTCCGTCAATTGAGGCCGTGCTCGAAGATATGTCCCTCACAAGCTCCGACACCCTGAAGCGCATCTCCGAACTCGCTGACCTCACCGCTAAAGCCTCTGATGACATGTCCGCATGGGGCTACACTCCAGAACAGAGAGAGACTCACTCCCGCATACTCTCCGAACTCTCAACCGCATACGCCGCATACAGTGCTCTTCTCTCATCTTCCGCGCCGTCTGCTGAGACTCCGGCCTCCGTTGACATCTCCTCTCTCGGCAACTCCGCATCCCCCGACATCACCGCCAGCGACAACCTCAGACGCGAGATCACCAAAACCTCAAGAGGCCTCGACGTGCAAGTCTTCTACCTTCAGTCAAAGTTAAGCAAATTACGCCTCGACTTGGCCGAAGCTGCAGAACTCACAAAACAGCTCAAGGAAGCTCAGGAAGGCGGACAAGCTCTCGGACTCCCCCATACTCACCTCCTCAATCTCGAGCGCGCAAAAATGAACGTCGCACTCTCACGCCTACAGGTCCGCGCACAAAAACTCGCCTTCGATAACAACGTCTCCGCTATCCAGAGACTCAGACGCAGACTCGCAGACATGCAGGAAAATTTATCCTTCCCTCAAGAGATCCTAGACGCTAACCTCGCGCACCTCTCCTCCAGACTCTCTGAACTCGCAGAAGAAATGTCCTCCGCACGCAAAGCCCTCGACTCCGCTAACTCCTCACTCATCCGCGCAAGAGCTAACCTCACTTCCGCTGACAATGACAATCTCACTCAGGCCTCATCTACACTCATGGCCAGAGCAGCAAGAGTAGATTACTGGGAGCACATGGTCTCCCTCATCGACGACGAAATTACCCTTACAAGAGAAGCCCAGCAGATCTGGAAGGACAGGTTCAGGCTATTTCACGATCAGGCCTCCGGAGAGGAAATCTGGAAGCTCAGAGACGACTCGCAGACACGCATTAACGAGTTATCCCGCCAGCTTGAAGGCGTAAGGACTATGGAGAGCACGACCCTACGTGAGATAGACAGCATTCAGGAACAGGCCAAGACCGAAGGCCTATCTCCCGTCATAGTCCAGAACCTCACTCAGGCTGCAGATAATCAGCGCAAAATAGTTTCCGACATCTTCAACAGGTACGAATCATTAATCCCCAATGCCTCATTCCTGGAGCAGCGGCTCAACAGTGAGGCAAACAATAACCTCAGCACCTTACGCATAGCAGAAAAAGTAGGCTCATTCAGCAAAGAAACTGTTATGGGCTTCCTCAACACTGAACTCTGGCAGGGCGAAGGATATTCCGTTACCGTCAGCAAACTAATCATTGCGTCTCTGGTGTTCCTGTCGAGCTTCTTCCTGAGTTCATGGGGCAGCAAGTGGCTTAAGCGCAGAATGCTCAAACGCTTTAAGGCCAGCGTAACAGCAGCTAATGCCGTTCAGCGCATAACCTTCTATATATTATGGATAGCTTTTGCCTTGATTGCCTTGAACATAGTCAAGATACCCCTCACAGCTTTTGCATTCATGGGCGGTGCTATGGCGGTCGGCTTGGGCTTCGGAATGCAGAACATCTTCAATAACCTCATAAGCGGCTTCATAGTTATCTTCTCCCGTCCCTTCAAGGTCAATGACATTGTGGAGGTAGCCGGAACTTCAGGAGTGGTTGAGGACATAGGCTCGCGTTCAACGACCATCAAGACATGGGACGGTTTAGATGTTGTGCTGCCTAACAGATATTTTCTTGAGAACAGCGTAACTAACTGGACAGGCTCAGACCTCAAGAAGCGCGAGATGCTGAAGGTAAGCGTGAGTTATGATGCTGACAGCCGGGAAGTGGAAAAGCTCCTGCTCGATGTAGTGAACGGACATTCAAGCGTGCTGAAGAACCCTGCTCCTTCAGTTTTCTTCAAGAACTTCGGGGATGACGGCCTGGAGTTCGAGATCTACTACTGGATAGAGCTGCGCAAGGCCTCCGGAGTGAAGGTGTCGAGCGATATGCGGCATCACATAGCAGCGTTATTCAAGCGCGAGGGAATAAACATACCTTACCCGCAGAGGGACATACACATAATCCCCGAAAAGCCGGAGACTTCAGAGAATGCCTGATACATGGCGTGATGAACTCACTGATAATTTATGCGCTGCGTTTGCGGAGTTGGGGACTGCTGAAGAGGTCTGCGCCTTTCTTGAGGACGTAGCATCTATCAATGAGATAAAGTCAATGTCTCAGCGATTGGAGGTTGCGCGCCTTCTGAGTGAGGGCAAAAAGTATCCTGAAGTAGTGAGCCTTACGGGAGCGAGCACGGCAACAATAAGCCGAGTGAAGAAGTGTTTAGAGTATGGAGCTGGCGGGTATAAATCTGTCCTGAAACCTAGTGAGCATGATAAAATATCACAATCCGATTAATACTTTTAAGGAGGCAGAAATAAACATGAAGAAGATATTTTCTCTGGCAGTAGTCTTTGCGCTTGCATTGTCCTGCGCATCATTTGCTGACCCCATGCCCGGCGGAACGAGATTAATATTCACGACCGGCGGAGCACAGGGGACATATTACGGCTTCGGCGGAGTCTTGGCCGGAAAAGTTGGCGAGAAGACGAGCACGAAAGTTACAGTGATAGCGTCCGGCGGGTCAAAGGCGAACATTGAGGCGATGGCGGACGGAGATGCCCAGCTAGGGTTCACGCAGTCCGACGTAGGAGCATACGCCTTCAAGGGAACGAGACTCTTTGAGAACGAGCGCATAATGGACTTCTCAACAGTAGCCAATCTCTACATGGAGCAGGTGCAGATAGTTACACTGAACCCTGACATCAAGACAGTAGCAGACCTCAAGGGCAAGAACGTCTCAGTCGGAGCAGCCGGAAGCGGAGTGTACTTCAATGCAGTAGACGTACTGAAGGTATACGGCCTTGACATCGAGAAGGACATTAACCCGACGTACCAGTCATTCGGAGACAGCGTCGAGGCCCTGCAGGACGGGAAGATTGATGCAGCCTTCATAGTGGCCGGAGCACCGACGACAGCAGTAACCTCACTTGCAGCGACCAAGAAAGTTTACCTAGTGAGCATTGATGACGAGCACATAATGAAGCTCAATGTGGAGTCTCCGTACTACAGCCGTGCAGTGATCCATAAGGAAGTTTACGGCATGGATGACGACGCAGTAACTGTAGCCGTCGGAGCAGTAGTGATAGCTCGCGACGATGTGCCCGAAGCAGATGTGTATAACTTCCTGTGGGGAGTGTTTGAGAACAAGGACGAGATAACTGCAGCGCACGCCAAAGGAGCAGAACTGAAGCTGGACTTTGCGGCATCGTACACAGCAGTACCCTATCATCCCGGAGCAGTGAAGTATTATGCAGAAAAGGGAATGAAGGTATCCGGAAAGGTAGTAGAAGAGTAAGCATCTGCCTTGAAGCGTAAAGATATGTTTGCGGCTGTGGCGTAAATGCTATGGCCGCTTAATTTTTATGAGGAGGAATGATACTTTATGAGCGATACTGACTTGACAGGAAAAGAGATTGCGGAGATAGAGGCAAATGTAGATGCCGTAATGAAGAAGTATGACCGTGAGTCCAACGTCCGGCACTGGAAGGGTAAGCCTGCAGTGATAGTTAGGTGGCTGTCTGCGCTGTTCTCGCTTTACTGCATATACGTTACTCTCTTCAGCACAGCAATGCCCGAAGTCAGGCTGAATGTATTTCTAGGCCTGATACTGATTCTGGGCTATCTGCATTACCCCATACGCAAGACAAGGCACAGGGTTAATCACATACCTATTTATGACCTGTTAATAATGCTGGCCGGGGTGATACCGTTCTTCTACTTTGCTGCGAATGCCGAGAGCATAATCAAGCTGGCATTGCGTGTAACCAGTCCCCGCAACCCTAACTACCGCATAATGATAGCTATGGCGGTGCTGGCTATTCTGTCAGCTATGGAATTATGCCGCCGGTGTGTAGGTATACCTATCTTATGCGTTGTCGGCGCATTGATGGTGTATGCGTTCTCGACGGTGAGGTTCGGGAAGGTGATTTACGACCTTTACTACTCAACGGGAGACGGCTTGAGGAGCACGCCTATAGAGGTCTGCGCAAAGTACATAGTAGTGTTTATCATCTTCGGAGCGTTTCTTGAGCGGACGGGAATATCGACGTTCTTCATCAACCTAGCGAACGCCATAGCCGGAGCATCAGCCGGAGGGCCTGCAAAAGTGGCGGTAATCTCTTCAGCCCTATGCGGTATGGTGAGCGGATCTAGTGTCGGGAACACAGTAACGACCGGGAGCGTAACAATCCCCATGATGAAGCGGACAGGGTATAAGCCAGAGTTTGCGGGAGCGGTTGAGGCAGCAGCGAGCACGGGAGGGCAGATAATGCCGCCTATTATGGGAGCAGCAGCGTTCTTGATGGCTGAATACATGGGCATACCGTACTCACAGGTAGCATTGAAGGCTATACTTCCTGCGGTGCTTTACTTTGCGGGAATATATATAGCTGTTCACCTTGAGGCCAGAAAGCTGGGCTTGAAGGGTATACCTAAAGAAGAACTGCCGAGAATACTTGCACTTCTGCCGAAAGTATATTTGCTGCTGCCGCTGGTTATTCTGGTAATCATGGTGTCAACTAACATGTACACGATGCAGTTTTCTGCAGCAATAGCCATAGGTCTGGCAATAGTTGTAGGTCTCTTCAACTCAGACGACCGGATAACGTTCAGGAAGATAATTGATGCACTTGAGGCCGGAGGCAAGGGGACAATCACGGTAGCAGTAGCGTGTGCGATGGCGGGGCTGGTGGCAGGGTGCATAACGTCAACGGGTCTTGCGAGCGAGATAATCACGATGGTAGTGAATGTATCGGGGGGGCATGCGTTTATTGCGCTGTTCCTGACGATGCTGTGCTGCATAGTGTTAGGAATGGGAGTGCCGACGACTGCTAATTACTGCATAATGGCAGCTACATGTGCGCCGATTCTGATGGCTCCTGCAATAGGGATAGAGAAGATATGCGCACACTTTTTTGTGTTCTACTTCGGGATAGTGGCTGACATAACGCCCCCTGTAGCTCTGGCAGCTTATGCCGGGAGCGCGATAGCTAAAGCTCCTCCCATGAAGACGGCCTTTAATGCCACTAAATTAGCCATAGGTGCATTCATAGTTCCGTACATTTTTGCGTTCACGCCTGCAATGTTATTTGAGAACGTCGAGCCGATAATTCACATTGCGGATGCCGGGCCTGTCCTGATGAATATACTTGTTGCGCTGGAGATAGCGTTAATCTGCGGAACTGCTTTGCTGGGAATTTTTGGGGTAGCTGCGTCGCTTAATGGTTATCTTTTCGGGCACATGAACTTCATGATGAGGGTAATAATCTGCGCGGGAGGTCTGAGCATGTTAGTACCAGGCCTGATGAGCGATGTAGTAGGATTAGTGCTTGTAGGTTTTGTAGCAGCAGTGCAGTACATGAAATGCAAGAAAGCATGAAAGCAAGTAATTTTCCCCTGTCTCTATGATTGGCAGGGGGGATTTTTTATGCAATAATATGCGTAAGTTCCAATAAATATACTCAGAAAGGAGCTTGACACAAGAATGATGATGCAATACACTTTGTCAAGTCAAGTCAAGTCAAGTCAACCTATTGTCTTTTAACAGCTAACACCCGCACAAGCACCATATCTACTTCCCGTTTAACGTACCCCGAAAAATTCTGTTTCCCTGTATTTTCACAGGAGGCTCGCTAATGAAAACTTTCGGGAAAATGTTAGCCTGCTTGTTTTCCGCAATACTACTCGGAACATTATTAATGATCCTAGTATACATGCTCCCAGTCGACAACATGCGCAGCAACGTCAAACTTGTCATGAACTACCTGCTCAAAGAAGGCATACGTCCATCGTGGGCGGCATTTGAGCATAAGCGGTCGCCAAAAGATTTGGGCAATGCCAATATGTCAGAGCAGCTCAGCAAACTTAGGCCTTTCACGAAGGCTGATAACTTCACCGACGCTATTATGCTCAGCAAGGCTACTTACGAAGGCACTGACCCTGTGCATGATGCTATGCTTAACCCGAGTCTGCAATATAAACTTGATACAGAATATGCCGACCCTGTAGCTAATCTTGGCAAGATAATTAACGATGAGCCTCACGAACAGGCACAACTCAGCATTTACGCGCGCTACTGGCACGGATACTTGGTGTACATGAAGCCGCTGCTAATGACTATAGGCTTCTCATGCATGAGGATGTTAAATCTGCTGTTGCAGTTCCTTATGTTCACAATAATAATCACAAAGATAACCGGAACAATAGGGGCAGCTTATGCTATGGCCTTCGCACTGTCAGTACTGGTGATAGACCCTATATCTACAGTAGTTAGCTTCCAGTATGCACATGTTTATTACGTTGTACAGCTCATAATGATTATTATGCTGTACCGCAATAAATCACTTCGGGAAAATAACAGGTATTGTTTTTTGTTTATGGCTTCTGGGATACTCACGGCATATATCGATTTCCTGACGTACCCCTTTGCATCGCTGGGACTTCCCACAGTGCTTTACCTGCTCTTGAATGACAATATGGCATTGGCCAAGAAAATTAAGGATATGGTAATTCTCGGGCTGTCGTGGAGCCTGGGTTATGCTGGAATGTGGTCGGGCAAGTGGTTAGTTTCCTGGATATTGACCGGCTACAACACATTTGCTGATGCCTTCGGTGCGGCGGCAAACAGAACCATCGCAAACGTTAGGGGCGTAAATCTGCAATGGCTGTTATCTCACTTGCTAGCTAGCAAAATTGTACTGCTTACCATGATATTTATCTGCATCCTGATAGTTGCAGTTATACTTGAAATGTATATATCTGTGAGGAAAAATAGGACTTCTTTGGGCGAGATACTGCCTCTGTGCTTGGCCTCACTATATCCGTTCGTGTGGTATGCAGTCCTCAAGAATCACTCCATAGAGCATCATTGGATGACTCATAAACTTTTATCAGTCTCTGTGTTCGCTCTGGCCTGTATGTTCATAAAATGTTCAGGCTATAAAAATCATAATCGCCATGGATAACATAGCAATCTTAATTCCCTGCTTCAACGAGGTTCTCTCCGTCAGGAAAGTTATTCATGACTGGAAACAGGCTCTCCCAGAAGCAGCTATATACGTCTACGACAACAACTCAACAGATGGAACAGCAGAAGCAGCAAGTGAGGCCGGGGCAATAGTGCGCCACGAACACAGGCAGGGCAAAGGCAACGTCATTCGCAGTATGTTCCGTGATATTGATGCAGAGTGCTATATCATGGTCGACGGCGATGATACTTATTCTGCTTCATCAGGAAGCGAAATGGCAGAACTCATACTCAATAATAATGCTGATATGGTTATAGGCGACAGGCTCTCGTCTACATACTTTCAGGAGAACAAGAGGCCGTTCCACAACTTCGGCAACTCAGCAGTCAGAGCGTTGATTAACTTTATCTTTGGGAGCAATGTACGCGACATCATGACTGGCTGCCGCGCAATGAGCTACAGATTCGTGAAGTCGTTCCCTGTAGTGTCGCAGGGCTTCGAAATTGAGACTGAGATGACCATTCACGCAATAGACAAGAACATGCTGCTTGTGAATAAAGTCATCGGGTATTCTGACAGGCATGAAGGCAGTGTATCAAAACTGAACACATTTTCTGACGGCCTGAAGGTTATAAAGACTATCCTTCACCTTTTTTGCGACTACAGACCCTTGCAATTCTTCAGCATTCTATCAGCAATGCTGCTTTTGCTATCGGGGGGCTTCTTCCTGCCGGTACTTGGCCAGTACTTGGAGACAGGACTTGTTGAGAGATTCCCTACTCTGATTGTTTGCGGGTTCGGGGTCGTTATGTCTGTCATCTCGTTATTCTCTGGCGTTATACTCCAAAACATCAAGAACAACGAGAGGCGCGAATTTGAGTTCAGGCTGAAGCAGGTAAACGAATGGCATAAAGCAGAGTGCAGATAACATATCAGTAGACCGTGAAACTTATGACCTGCTGAAAATCTTTTTCCCTAGTCGCTCATGCGCCTTACCGCCTCATCAAATATCATCGCAATAGACAGCAGGGCATAAAAATATCCCCCTCACGTTCCGAATGAAGGGGATTTGCTTTACTACTCGCTCATGCTGCTGATAGATATTTCGTTATGCACACGCCTTATCGCCTCAGCAAATATCATCTCAATAGACAGCCAAGCATAAAAATATCCCCCTCACATTCCGAATGAAG